>NZ_JBFAAX010000065.1:0-22206 GCF_040639995.1 Actinosynnema sp. NPDC023658
CTGGACGGTTGAAGGACGGTTTGGGCGTCGTGGTGACGCCCCCGACGGTCACTGCTGACGCCCCCAGGCGCTTCTGGTGACGCCCCCTGCTGGTCAGAGGGGCGTCATCCTGACGCCCCTCGTTAATGGCTGTGGACAACCTGGTGGACAGCGCGAGGTTGTAGACCTGGGGCCGCGAGTTGGCCTCCGGGATCTTGGCGTCGCGCACGTGCGTGTTGCCCGGTTTGATCAGGCCCAGCTCCTCCAGCGACCGCAGCGAACGCTGGATGGTCCGTCGGGACAAGCGGGTGTAGCGCATCATCCGCTCGACCGATGGGAACGCGTCGCGGCCATCGGGGTCGGCGTGGTTGGCGAGTGCGATCAGCGTGATCGCCAGCGTCGAGGCGTCCTTGCGGTCGGTGGGGATGAGGGCGCGGTTGAGTGCCCAGTCGATAGCTTCGATGCTCACCAGGCACCGCCTGTGGCGCGGGCGCGGTAGAGGAGGCTGGCGATGGTGCCGACCACCGAGGTGTCGTGGGTGGCCAGCCATTCGATGACATGCCGGTCGTGCTTGCCGAGTTCGACGCCGTCCAGCGGCTCCAGGAGAGCGGTGACGCGGTCGGCGTGGCGATGAGCGCGCAGTTGGTCAGTGGTCTCGTCCGGCTGCTGGCTGTCGAAGGTCCCGCTGTCCTCCATGTCGAAGGGCGGGCGAAGGCGCCGCGGTGGCCGTCGCAGCGGCGTAGTGGGGCTGGGGAAGTGGGTGGTGCTCATCGTGAACAGGACCTCTGGTGCTCGGGTCCCGTCTCACAGGCGTCTCACGGACCTGTTGGACGGGGCCGGACTGGAGGCCCTGACCTGGACTGCCGCCGGAATCGACCAGCCACAACGGACCTGGCGGGACCACTGTGGACATCCCTTGTCCCGCTGGGGGTCAAGGGGTCGCAGGTTCAAATCCTGTCGTCCCGACGGCCGAGAGAGCCCGCTGATTCAGGTAAATCACCTGGTCAGCGGGCTCTTTTGCTTCCAACTGTGGATCTTGTCTTTGATCTTGCTGTCGTCTCACACGTCGGTGAGTGACCAACTGAGTGATTACGGCTTCGTTGCTGGCTGCTTGCACTCGCCGTTCACGTGTTCAAAGGTTGCTTCACTCATCAAGGCGGGCCCTTGGGACCCCTCAATCGCACTGCGCTGTCCCTGCTCGCCGGATTCTGGTCGGCCCCATCCCCGTTCGTTCGGGCAAGCGGGCGGGGTGCGGTGGGCGACCGCCCACCCGCGCCCGGTGACGCGAGGTAGGGCCGGGAGATGTCGAAGGACCGGCGCCTCTGTAGTGCGGCGCGATCGAGCGGACCCGGTGCCTGGCGTGCGTGCGACGCGAGGAGAGGCTGCCGGTGCGGTCCCTGGATCAGTGAGGGCCAGCCAGTGGCCCCGAAGGCGTCCGTAGGGACCGGCAGAAGCGTTCGCAGCGCGACAGGTCGCACCCACCTGTGCAGTGTTTGAATAGGGTAATATTTGCCTGGGATAGGCGTTCTCCTGCTTGCTCTAACGGTTGTCACTCGATTGAGCGAAGGATAACTAGCGGTGATTTATCAGCTCTGATTTAAGGCAGATTTAAGTAGGCTACAGCCCTATCGAGTGGATCTTCGACTTTGGACCCATGGCCGCTTGACCCCGAATGGAGTAGAAGCGCATCCTGGTAGTGCTCGACTGGCCGACCCGAGACCCTGTGCCAGCGCTCATCGGGGGTGAGCGTACAAGCGGTGGGGCAAGCACCGCTGACGTAAATCCAGGGAAAAGAAAGGGGTCTCGGTGGGCGTCACAATCGAGCCCTTGCCGGAGGACCATGGGCGTGGTGGTCCAAGCAGGGGAGAGAGATGGAGAAAAGGTGCCGGGGAAGCGCTCAGTGAAACACGGGACCTGGCCTCTATCGCCTCTATGGCAGCTCTGGCTGCCGACCATAAGGCCTTGGCCGCAGCGGCTAGGGTTGTAGTGCTCGTAAGTCAAATCGGCCTATTCATTTTGAAGAAACGGCCGAGCTGATTGACGAGTGATGTGAAGTGGCCGGTGTCGGCCAACGGCCCGGCCACTTCGCATTGCAAACGATACTGGTGAGCTTGAAGAGGCAGGAGTGAAATGGGACGCCACCTGAACGCGAAGCGGCCCGTTGGGTTGTGTCATGCCAGCGGGCCTTCGCTGTAAAGCTCAACCCTGCACACGAGAGGAGGGAGTGAGGTCTGCCGGGTTCAAAGCTCGAGACCGTACCGCATTCTTTCCTCGTTGGTTAGTGCCCGTTCCTCGTCAACGCTGTCGAGAACGTCGTCCAGGTGTTGGGGCAGAATCCATGTGACCATCTTGTTGTCTCTCGACACCAGGGTGAGGCGGGAGGCATCGTCAGACCAGGTCAGGCTTCGTGCATCATGTGGCGCATCCAGCTCGACGAGGCACTCGCCGGTCGTGCCGTTCCATAACCGGACCGTCTCATCATGAGATGAACTGGCCAAAATCTCCCCGTCGGGTGACCATGTCAGGCGCCTGATGTCGCCGGTGTGTCCGATGCATACCGCGACCTCACGTTCGGTTTGGCGATCGAGCACACGGATCCTGTGTTCCCCGTCGGCGACGGTGATCAGGTGGGGATGGGCGGTCGGCCAACAGACGGCGGTTGCGGGTATCGAACCGTCGAAGTACTGCTCGTGATGTCCGGTTACTGCGGACCAGATCACCACGCTGCCGGGGCCTTCCGTGCCCAACAGCAGGGTGCTGTCGGGTGACCACGCCAGCGGCCCGTGTTGGGTGTCATCGCCGGCCATCTCGACGATTCCCCGTTGATCGTCAGGTGTGCAGATGGCAACGCGGTTGGGGCTGTTCTCGAAGAACGCGTGAGCTGCCACTGCCAGGCGGTGCCCGTTTGGAGACCAGACCGCGTGCATGACCATGTCGGGCATTCCGGTGAGGGCGGTGGTCGGGTCACCGCCTGAAGGTGGCCACAGCAGCACTCCATCCCGGCTCGAGACCGCGATCTGCTGACCGGTTGGCGACCACGAGAGGGCTTTGCCGGTCAGACGGTCGTCCTTCAACTCGGCGGTCACCCCCACGTTCGGGTCGATCACCGTCAATGAGTTCCGGCCGGATGCGCTGACCACCGCTTGGGTCTTGTCCGGTGCCCAGTCGAACGCCATCAGGTCACCGCTGTGCGATTGATGGACGACACCGTGCTCAGGGTCCCAGATGAAGACGCTGGTCCAGTGGGCGAAGGCCAGATATCGGCCGTCGTGCGACCATCTGAGCAGGACGTTTCCCACGAGGGACACGCCTGACCTCTCGGTGACGAGAACATCCATGTCGGTCAGCGCCTGGGCGTTCCAGATGTGCACTTCGGCCTCGCGCGCAGGGCCGGCTAACATCACGGCGATCCTCTTGTCTGTCGGCGACCACTCGAGGGACGCGACACCCGTTGCCTCCCGCTCGGCCAGGAGTTGCCCTGCGAGATCGTAGATGACCACGCGATACCTGTTGTCGCGACCGAAGCTGGCCCACTCCGACTCCAACTCCTCGGGAATGAGGAGGCACACTTTCGCGCTGTCCGGGGACCACGTCAGATCGGATGGCTTCTCGGACGTACGGACTACTGTGGCGACGTTGCCGCTGTCGGCGTGGACCACTGTGACGCTGTGCTCGTCGAGGAAGGCGAGTAATCGATCGTCTGGAGACCAGTATGGCGTGAACCCCCTGGGCGCCGCAACGGGTTGTGCGTCGATGCTCCGAACATCTCCGGCCGCTGCTTGGATGGACCAGATAACTGCGTCCGCGCGGGTGTAATCCCCGTCGAAGAGCCGCATTCCGTCGTTGGACCACTGGTGGGAACCGGCAAGAGAACTCATCGATTGTGAGCGCGCCAGATAGCGCATACCGTCGACATGCCAGAGTGATACGGATCCGCTGCCTTCGCCCAGCAACAGGCTCCGGGCGTTGCGCGACAAGCTCGCACCGTGGAAGTCGACGGGAATCGACGTACTGGCCACGAGCGTTCCGTCGGCGTTCCACTCGCACACGGAGCCGTCGCGACCGATCGACATCAAGTGGTTGTTCTCCCCGGACCACGCCATCTCGACGACGAGGCCGCCGTGCCCCAGTGGAAGGCGACCTGTCTCAGGCTCGACCGTCATGCCCCACAACGTGAGGACGGCAGCTCGGCTCGGCGCCAGGTCGCGGATCGCTGCCAAGACCACCGCTCGTGCCAGCTCCGGATCCCGAGGGCGGAGAGCCTGTGCCTGCGAAGCAACCAGGGCGGAGCGACGCTCGAGATGGAGTTGGTGCGCTTCCCGCGAGGCATGCATTGGCACCGTGCGGGACGCAAGCCGCGGCCCGCGGGGACTGTGGGCGAGGACGAGTTCACCTTCAGCTGCGGTGAGCCAGCGCTGCGGATGCTGCTGGGCACCTTGATCGCGCACGTACCCTGCCGCGTAGGTGTGAGCTTCCTCGACGGTGATCAGACCGTCGCCGTCCAGATCGGCATCGCCGGTGCGCAGCCCTTCGACCAAACCGGTGGTGAACACCGACCCGCCGGAGGCGTCCCCTTCGAACGAGAACTCCCAGTCGCGGGAGGCGGTCAGCACAGCATGTCCACTGCCCACCTCACCCAACTGCGCCGCCACGGAGTCGGCACCGGCCTTGGTCCGGCCGTGCGCACCGCTGAAGCAGCAGTCCAGCACGAGCACCCGGCTGTCCGCCATGCAGTCAGCCAGCAGTTCGTTCAACCACGCTGCGGACAGTGCGGTCGCGCTCAGCCGGGTGGTGCCGGTGTCGGTCGCCGCGAACACCAACCGGCCCCTCTTGTCCAGCACGCCGTGACCAGTCAGGTAGACGAGTACGAAGTCGTCGCGGGCCCGGTCCATCAAGAAGTCTTCCACCGCGACGCGCAGTTCTTGCACCGATCGATCCACCAGGCGGACGACTTCGAACCCGCCGACGACGGGATCGCCCAAGACCCGGCTCAATGCGTCGACATCCCACGCCGGGGCGCTCAGCGGACGTAACGCCGCGTCGTCATAACGCCCGGACCCGATCAACAGCGCGAACCGGCCCACCCATCCCCCACATCCTCATATGACACCGCCGACCATCACCCCGGCATGAGCGGAGATGGTCGGCGCTACCTACTCGAGTACTCTAGGTGATCGGTTCCGATCGGGTCGGTGTTCTCTCCTTGCAGCGCGCTTACGTCACCCACTTGCTCCACCGGACTCGCGGCCGTTCGTCGGCGAGGTGACACTGGGCATTGCGGGTAGGCGCTTGGCGTTCCAAAGGCAGGGACCTTTCGAGTGTCGCGCACCCATCAGCGTGATCCGCAATTTTGCGGATTGTGCCGGATATTCGTGAACTGTCCGCCATCTCAACCGGCCTGCAGTTCAGTGGACTGTGTCATTCGGGTGACTTCTGGAGCTTGGTGTAGGCGAGTGGGTGCCGAATTGGAGTTTCTGTGCACGATCTGCTTGTATGTCCAGCCTCAGGCACCGGGGGAATCGAGAAGTAATTGGCGTTCCAGTGCAGAGTTCTGGCACCCCAAAGGCTGCGTGGCGTCGCGCGAGGAGGTCCCGGTGCCAGTGCGAAACTGTTTCCGGGCGTACCAGTAGTCGGAGTCGACGAAGCGCTTGCACCGGAAGTCGGTGCAGCAGTGCCGCAAGGAATGCCCGGTCGCCGGGGGAGAACCGTGGGCGGGCGTCTCCGAGTTGGCGTTCAAGTACCACGATCTGGTTGCGCAGCAACAGGACTTCCACGTTCTTGTCCCGTTCGCTCATGGGCAGCGGGCGCAGCAAGGCGAACGCGTTGGTCACACCGAGACAGACCAGTTGGAGCAGCACAGTTGGTCATCATGCCGCGTCCGCCTTGGCGCTGTGGACCTGCAGTCGTACTCACGAGCGCCTCGACTCCTCACGCTGAGCAAGGCTGCAACCTGCATGGATGAGGTTCTCGGCAGGCACAACGCTTAAGTGCAGACAACAGCGTCGGTAAGCGTGCGAGGCTGGCCGGGTCAGGTTTGGTTGGAGTGAGGGAGGAAGGAGTTTGTGGCCTCGGCCCAGCCGAGGAAGCGCTTGGCTGTACCGTGACGTGCCGTTCCGGTTGCTGTGAATCGGCCACCGTGGAGCACGAGAAGTAGACCTTCCACCGCCGGGTCGAGGACGGTGCCGCGCGACTCGCCCGCTAGCCGTTCCGCGTGGGCGAGTTGTACGGAGGGCTCGCAGAAGCTGAGCAGGAACAGCGCCTGCCGCCACGCGTAGGCCGCGTTCTTCACCTGGATCAGCGCCGCGTGTCGGTGGGGCGCGCGCTGGGTCAGCCTGCGGACGATCCAGTCGAACACCTGCCACGCGAGCTCCGGCGCGCGGTCGCGCAGCTCGTCGGCCAGGTCCAGGCCGTCGACCAGCACGGCGAGGTTGTGCGTGGTCAGGATTTGGCTCTGCTCCAGCACCATGCCGTTCGCCGCGACGGAGCCACCGGAAGTGCCCGCACGCTCCCGGCACAGGGCTAAGAAGTCCTCGGCGGTTCGCTTGCCCCCATGCTGGTCTGCGCGGAGGGGCTGGGGCCAGTCGGCCGGCAGATCGTAGTAGTTCGCGTAGAGCGTGCCGGCCAGCAGACGGCTCGCCACGGCGGCGGCGTCGCGCCACTTGGTGGTGAACCTGCCCGCGAAGATGTCCGCGGCCACCTCTTCCACGAGCGGCAGCTCCAGCCTCGCTTGCTTGGCCAGCGCCCTCAACTCGGTCACCAGCGGGTTCGGCAGCAGTGCGTGCGGGAACGCGGTGAGGGCCAGCACCGTGGTCTGCCGCAGGGCGCGACGTGCGGCGGCAGCGTCGTCCGGCTTGGGCGAGCGGTAGGGGGAGAGCGCGTCTACCCAGGGCAGCTCGGTGAACCGCACCTGGTGTTCGAGGTTGAGCAGCAGCAGGCCGCGGCGACGCCGGAACGCCGTGTAGGTCTGCTCGTGCAGCCCCGCAGCGACCGGGTCGTCGATGGCTGAGCTCAGCAGCCGGGAGGTGAGTTGCGGCAGCACGGTCGCCAGCGTCTCCCCTGACGTGATCACGCCGAGGCGCACCAGCTCGTCCGCCGGTGCTTCGAGCGACCGCGCGGCCTTGTGCACCAGGCGTTCCGGCATCGTCGTACCGCGGGGGGCCTCGGCGGTCGCCTCGTCTTCGGACACCACGGCCGTCGCGACGTCGAGTGACGGCAGGCCTCCGTCCGCCGGGTACCGGTCCAGCCTGTCCGCGAGCACACCGGCGAGTGCGGCGTTCGTCGGCGCCGCGACGGTAGCCGCCTGGGCGGTGCGCCACGCGTCGCGTCGGCTGGTTCCCGGAGCGCCGCGGTGGCTCACCGTGCTCGCGATGACGCGGCGGATCCGGCCGACCTCCCGTGGCGTGAGCGCGTCGCTGCCGTCCGCGCAGGACTCCAGCGCGTTGCGCAGCCTCGCGAAGTTGCTCCTCGGGTTGGTCTGCCTGCCCGAAGGCGCGTGGGTGCGACACGTCTCGACGAAGTCCGCGAGCCACTCAATCCTGGCCGCCGCCCAGTCCGCGGGCCACGTCCGGCACGGCCAACCGCCGTGCACGGTCGAGTTCTCGTCGAGGTGCGGCAGCTCGCCGTCGACGGTTCGGCACCACAACGCGACCAGCCGGTCGTACAGCGGGTCCCAGACGGTCAGCGCGTCGCGCATCTTGGCGAGCTGCACCGGCACCCGCACGGAGCGCAGCGACGCGACGGCGTCCTCCACCGAGGCGACGCGGACGGCGGAGTCCACAGGTCGGGAGACCGGTTCGAAACGCGGCGTCAGCCGGAGCCGGTGCATCAGCGGACGCAGTTCGGCCACCAGGTCGAGGGCCTGTTCCGCGAAACCCCGGTCCAGCAGCAACGCCACGACGGGCAGCGCCGCGTCCTCCGGCACCTCGACCCGGTAGCGCCCGCTGCGGACCACGTCCAGGAGCTCGGCCTGACCGGCGTCACCGAGGTACCAGAGGTTGAGCCGTTCCCGCTCGTTCCTGCCGGGCACGTCATCCGGGAGGGAAGCGGCGCGAGCCGCCTCGTCCTCGGACAGCGGCACCTCGGCCGAGTACCTGCCGGTCGCGAAACCGCCGTGCGCGACCTCCAACGTCACCCACGCCGGAGTGCCCGCGACCGGGGTCCGGGAGCCGATGGTGAGCGTGCCGTCGGCCATCCCGCTGACGACGTCCTCCCAGCGCCGGAGCTTGAGCAGCGCCCGCTTCCGGTCGGCTTCTGTGCCCGCGGAGACCGCCGCGGCCAGCGCCCGCGCCAGCTGACCCGTCGCGTAACCGGGCGAGGCGGTGCGGTCCTGGTCGGACACGGTGGACTCCACGGTTGGTCGGACATGGAGGCGGGAATCGAACCCGCGCCCTCCCCGTGACAGCGGGGCGATCTGCCACTGATCTACTCCATGAGGTGCGCGGATCGTATCGGCCACGCCCGTCGACTGCCTCCGGATTTCACCCGAGCAGCCCCGGTGGAGCCATCACCAACGTGCAGTCCCGGGTGCTGGAAACCCACAGGCCTGCAGCCCCACCCGGTGAGGGTGTGAGTGCCGGCCTGTGGGTCAAGCTGCGTCGGGTGGTCAGCGTTGCAGGGTCAGCAGGCCCGGTCGGTAGGGCAGTTTGCCGTAGTCGCCGCCGGAGTTGGGGCTGCGGCCTTGGTAGAGCAGTTGGAGGTTGCAGGGGTCGATGGTCTTGGTCTGGTCGGGGTTGGTGCGGATGAGGTCGCCGTGGCTGATGTCGTTGGTCCAGGTTGCGCCGCTGTTGGCCTTGCCCGCGAAGGGGTTGCTTTCGGTGGCGGCCTGCGGGGTCCAGGAGCCGTTGAGGCTGCTGGACGTGAAGGAGCGGAAGTAGCGGCCGTTCGCGCCGATCGCCTCGACGATCATCAGGTACTGGTTCTGGCCCTGCACCTTGTAGACCTCGACGGCCTCGAACAGGTTGTTGGTCGAGTCGCTCATGATCGTCGTGTAGGACGAGCCGAAGCTGCCGGGGAAGTTGCCGATGGGCATGCTGGCGCGGTAGATCTTGCCGTTGTCGCCGGCGAAGAACAGGTACATGTTGGTGCCGTCACCGATGATGGTCTGGTCGATCGGGCCGGTGCCGGAACCCGAGATGCTGCCGGTGAACAGGGTCTGCGCGGAGGACCAGCCGTTGGGGTTGGTCGGGTCGCTGGAGGTCTTGTAGCTGAACGCGGTCGGACCCCACTGGTAGGTGAGCACCCAGATGTTCTTCGGCGCGAAGTAGAACAGCGTGGGCGCGACGGTGCCGGAGCTCATCGCGTTCTGCGGGGCCGACGCCATGTCGGACCAGTTCGTGAACGTCCCGAAGTTCATCGAGCCCCAGCTCGACCCGGTGTCGTGGGTCGTGGCGTAGACCAGGTGCTTGCCGTTGTACATGACGTGGGTGAAGTCCTTGAGCGACACCCAGCCCGACCTCGGGTTCGCGAGCGAGCCCGTCGACGTCCAGCGGTACCGCGAGGGCAGTGCACAGCCGCTCTGCGAGGTGGTCGTCGTCGTGGACGTCGTTGTCGTGGTGGAGGTGGTGGACGTCGTGGACGTGGTGCTGTCCGGGGTGGTGGTCGTGGTCGTGCCGCCGGTGCACGCCACGCCGTTCAGGGCGAAGCTCGTCGGGCTCGGGTTGCTGTCCGTCCACGACCCGTTGAAGCCGAACGACACCGAACCACCGGTGGCCACCGAGCCGTTGTAGCTCACGTTCTTCGCGGTCACCGCGGAGCCGTCCTGCGTCACCGTCGCGCTCCACGCCTGCGTCACGGCCTGGCCCGCGCCGAACGACCACGTCAACGACCACCCGTTGAGCGGGTCGCCCAGATTGGTGACGGACACGGAGGCGCTGAACCCGCCCTGCCACTGCGACCCCACGGCGTAGTTCACCGAGCAGCCCGTGGTCGCGGCTCCGGCCGGTGCCGCCACCAGTACGGCCGCGGCCAGCACCGCGGCGCTCGCCGACGCGGTGACGGCGGCGACGACACCGGCCGGACGAAGCCGCCGGCGGCGGAAAGCGGTGGGAGGTTGATGGCCTGATCCGGCCATGAGCGTGCTCCTCTTCGTCGAGGTGGTGGGGGAACGTGCTGCGGTCAGGGCCTGCGCGTGCAGGAACCGCCGCTGCGAGGTGTCGGTGTCAAGCCGGGGTGCGGGTGGGCGCTGGGGGACGCGGCCGGCGGTCGAGTCGGCCGCCCGGTGCGGCTCGGGGGAGCAGGCACGAGTGGCTCGAAGCCCTTGCCCGAGGTAGATCGACTGAGAAGCACCATGCCACCCACCGAGTCCGGAGAAGATCAGGTACCGCAGCCGGATGCCAGGCCCCGAGATCGTGCCCCGTCGACCACGGCGCGCGACCACCGCTGCTCAGCGACCGAGTGCGCAACTCTGGTAGTCGGAAACACCGGCGACGAGCGCCGATTGTTTCGGGATCAAGCTCCTTGGCTTTCGGCCAATGTAGCTACCCGAGTGCACAGCGTCAACGCGGCCAGGACCGCCAGTTGTGAGCGCTAACGATGTGAGTGGATCACTGTTTTGGTGTCGAACGTTGTCGAATCACCTGGTAGTTCCCCGGCTTTCGGTCGCCGGATCGCGCTACGAACGGCTTGAGTTTTGCGCATGATGCGGCGTGTTGTTAGCGCAAACATCGCGACTGGAGCGGGCATCGTGCGCAGTGGGAGCGACACGAGTCGACGCGCGTGTGGGCCGGCGTGGAGCCAGGGGAGACGTCCGATGATCCTGCGGCGTGCCGCACTGCTGCGAGGTTCGGACGAGTTACTTCGGTCTACAGACCTGCGGGAACTGGTCGAATCTGCGGTCGGCCGGTCGCCAAGTGAGACTGCGAGCGGCGGGGCTGCGTCACGCCATTGACATTTTTCTAGACTCTGCCCGAAACTTTACGCAGTCGACGCAATGATCATGATCGCTGTCGCCGCCTCCACCCCACCGCGAAGGAGTGCTCAGTGATCAGCAGTCCAGGTCGCTCACCCCCACGTCCGGCGACCGTCCCCCGCTCGTCGGGTAGGTGATCACGCAGACCGGGATGTTCCCGCCGTGGCCGTCGCGGCGGTGGTGAACGACGGCACCGGTCGCCGGATGACCTGCCCGGCTCCACGCCGCTGAACTCGCGGCTCCCCGGTCCGTTCACCCTGATCGGCGCACCCGCATCACCTCCACGTCCGGCCGCACGGACAACCCGCAGCGGCCCCCGAGCGGCGCACGCCGTTGCCGCGGACGGCCGGCAAGTTCCTGTGCGACAACGGCATCTTCACCGTGCACGGCAAGGCCACCGGCAACCTGCACCAGGGGCGCGGCCGGACCGGCCCGTCCCCACCCGCTTCTCCTGGCGCCGGTCGTTCCGAACCGGTGGTTCGCCCATCCGTTCCCGTCACCGAGGTGTGGCACCGGACAGGGCGCGCACCACACCTCTACCCGAAGGGAACCGTTCATGTCCCGTGTCCCTCAGCGCTGGTCGGCGGCAGTGCTCGCCGCAGTCGGTGTCGCGTCCGCCCTCGTCCTGGGGCAGACCCAGGCGAGCGCGGCCACGACCGCCACCATCGACGGAGCCAGCGTCCTGCAACCCATCGACGGCTTCGGCTTCTCCCAGGCGTTCGGCCGCACGAGCCTGATCCGGTCGATGCCCGCCGCCAACCAGCAGCAGGTCCTGGACCTCATCTTCAACCGCCAGAGCGGCGCGGGCCTGAGCATCCTGCGCAACGGGATCAGCTCCACCAGCAGCTCCATCCAGCCCACCAACCCGGGCGGCCCCAACGCCACGCCCCGCTACACGTGGAACGGCGACGACGACGGTCAGGTGTGGCTGTCCAAGAAGGCCCAGTCCTACGGGGTGAACCGCTTCTACGCCAACGCGTGGAGCGCACCGGGGTACATGAAGACCAACGGCAATGAGGCCAACGGCGGCACGCTGTGCGGCCTGTCAGGCGCGTCCTGCGCGTCCGGTGACTGGCGGCGTGCCTACGCCAACTACCTCATCCAGTACACCAAGTACTACGCCCAGGAGGGCATCCCGATCACCGACATCGGGTTCACCAACGAGCCCAACTACACCACCGACTACTCCTCGATGCGGTTCACCCCGGCGCAGGCCGCCGAGTTCACGAAGATCATCGGCCCGCTCGCGGCCCAAGCGGGGCTCAAGCTGGCCTGCTGCGACCCGGTCGGCTGGAACGACCAGCGCTCGTACGCCTCCGCGATCATGGCCGACTCCCAGGCCAACAGTTACGTCACCACGCACACCGGCCACCACTACAGCAGCTCGCCCACCTCGCCGCTGTCCGTGGGCGGCAAGCGCACGTGGATGTCGGAGTGGTCGCCCGGCGGTAGTTCGAGCTCGTGGAACACCAACTGGGACGACGGCAGCGGCATCGACGGCTTCACCGTCGCCAACTCGATCCACACCGCCCTGACCGCGGCCAACGTCAACGGCTACGTCTACTGGTACGCGGTGTCGTCCAACAACACCCGCGCGTTCATCCAGAGCAACGGCACCAACTTCAGCGTGTCCAAGCGACTCTGGGCGATGGCGCAGTACAGCCGCTACATCCGGCCCGGCGCCAACCGGATCGGCGCGTCCACCCCGGACGGCAACCTCAAGCTGTCCGCGTACCGCAACACCGACGGTTCCGTGGTCGTGGTCGCCCTCAACGCCGGCACCGGTGCCCAGTCCACCTCGTTCAGCCTGCGCAACACCGGTGTCACCAGCGGCACCGCCACCCCGTACGTCACCAACAACGCCAACAGCATGACCGCCCAAGCGGCCATCGGCGTCAACGGCGGCGCGTTCACCGCCACGGTCCCGGCCCGTTCGCTGGTCACCTACCGCATCACGGACGGGGGCGGCACCACCGACCCGACCACCACGACGACGACGCCCACCACGACCACGACCACGACGTCCACCACGACGACGCCCACCACCACGACCACGACGTCGGATCAGCAGCCGAGCGGCTGCACGGCCACCTACAAGGTGACCAACAGCTGGCAGGGCGGCTTCCAGGCCGACGTGACCGTCGCCAACACCGGCTCCACGGCCACCCGAGGCTGGCAGGTGTCGTGGACGCTCGCCGGCGGTCAGAGCATCAGCCAGGTCTGGAACGGCACCCTCACCACCAGCGGAAGCACCGCCACCGTGGCCAACGTCGACTACAACGGCGCGCTGGCCCCGGGCGCGAGTGCCACCTTCGGCTTCACCGCAGGCGGATCGCCGGGCACGACACCCGTGCCGACCTGCACCACCTCGTAGCCGCCGACCAGCCCAGTGGGGTGACAGCACGATGAGAACGACGTGGAAGCGCACTTTCGCCACGGTGGTCGCCGGCGGCCTGGTGTTCGGATCGGCGGCGTGCAGCGACGACCCGACCAGCGAGGACGCGATCGACCTGGACGGCAAGAAGGTCGCCGCCATGGCCGACTACAAGGCCGGGCAGCAGTTCAAGGCGGGTGAGGCGGTCGAGTTCGGCATCCTCTACAGCGACCACCCGAACTACGGCATCAAGGACGACTGGCTGTTCTGGAAGGAGTTGCAGCAGCGGACGAACGTCACGCTCAAGCCGACGGTCGTGCCGATGAGCGACTACGAGCAGAAGCGCAGCCTGGTGGTCGGCGCGGGTGACGCGCCCGCGATCATCTCCAAGACCTACCAGGGCCAGGAGCAGGCGTACGTGGCGTCCGGCGCGATCCTGCCGGTGAGCGACTACCTCGACCTGATGCCGAACTTCAAGGACAAGATCGAGAAGTGGAAGCTCCAGCCGGAGCTGGACACCCTGCGCCAGGAGGACGGCAAGTTCTACCTGCTGCCTGGCGTGCACGAGGAGGTGTGGCCGGACTACACCCTGGCCTTCCGCACCGACGAGCTGCAGCGCCTCGGCCTCCGGGCCCCGACCACCTGGGAGGAGGTCCGCACCGTCCTCAGGGCGCTCAAGGTCGCGCACCCGGACAGCTACCCGCTCTCGGATCGGTTCGAGGGCAAGAGCATCCTCAACTACGCGGCACAGGCGTTCGGCACCCACGCCGGGTGGGAGTACCGGAACGCCCAGTGGGACGCCGATCAGGGCAAGTTCGTGTTCACCGGGTCATCGGCGGAGCAGAAGCAGCTGGTCGAGTTCTTCCACGGGCTCGTGCAAGAGGGCCTGATGGACCCCGAGAGCTTCACGCAGAAGGACGAGGCGGCGGTCCAGAAGTTGGGCGCGGGGAAGTCGTTCGCGATCAGCTCGAACGCGCAGACGCTGGTCAACGACTACCGCCCGGCGTTGAAGAACACCCCCGGCGCCACCATCGCCAAGATCACCGTGCCCGCCGGCCCGGCGAGCGACGGCGTCGGGATCTCCCGCCTGGAGAACGGCCTGATGATCTCGACGAAGGCGGCCGAGAGCGACAAGTTCGTGGCGATGATGCAGTTCATCGACTGGCTCTGGTACTCCGACGAGGGCCAGGAGTTCGCCAAGTGGGGAGTGCCCGGCAAGACCTACGACAAGGACGGTTCCGGCAAGCGCGCGCTCAGGCCGGACGTGGCCTTCGGCGGTCTGAACGTCGGTGCCCCGCAGCACCTCCAGAAGAACTTCGGCTTCCAGGGAGGCGTGTTCGCCTACGGCGGCACGACCGAACTGCTCCAGTCGATGTTCACCCCGGAGGAGATCGCCTTCCAGGAGGCCATGAAGGCCAAGGAGGTCAACCCGCTGCCCCCGCCGCACCCGTTCACGGCGGAGGAACGCGAGCGGGCCACCCTCTGGGAGACCTCGCTCAAGGACGCCGCCACCCAGGGCACGCTCCAGTTCATCCTCGGTGACCGCGACATCGCCGGGTGGGACGCCTACGTCGAGGAGTTGGATACCAAGGGCATGACGCAGTACATGGACCTGGTCAACAACGCCTACGAGCGGTTCAAGACGAAGAACCGCTGAACGGCACGGGCCGGACCGGTCGCGGTGGGAACGCCACGGGCTTCCACCGAGGTAGTGGCGTCGAGGAGATCGCCACTCGGCCGCGTCCGGTTCGGTCCACTCGACTCGGACGGCCTGCATGCCGTGTCGGACAAGCATCGGACCCGCCGGTGATTCACCGGCGGGTCCGAGTGTCGTTGTGGTGGGGTCAGCTGTGAGCGCGGTGGCCCCGGCTGGTGACCATGTGGTAGATGCCGAGCACGACCAGCGAGCCCAGGATGGCCAGCAGCCAGGTGCTCAGGTCGAAGAAGCTGCCGATGTCGGAACCGAAGATGGCGCGGCCGATGAAACCGCCGATGATGGCGCCCACGATGCCCAGCAGCATGGTGATGATGATGCCGCCGGGGTCCTTGCCGGGCATGATGGCCTTGGCGATGGCGCCGGCGATGAGACCCAGAACGATCCAACCCAGGATGCCCACGGTGCTTCCTTGTCCTCGTGCCACGCCGTCTTCCTGACGCGGCGTGATCGCTACAGACACCGGGTTGCCCAACTCGCACGGATTTCACACCTGTGTTCAGCAAATGGCAGCGTCGACCCAGGTAACGCCGTCGGTGATGATCGACATCTCGACGTCGACCGTGTCGGTGGGCCGCACTCGAACGACGACCGCCGGCCGTCCGAGATCGGCGGAACGGGCAGTCGGCGGCATGTGGGGACCTCGTCACCCGCAACGGTGACGGGGGGTATGGCGGCATGATTGCTCTGGGACAACCTAGGTATGGACTCGTGGGCAGGCCTTGCGCGACCGGTGGCGAGCCGGTCGGGTGGTGCCCACGACGGGGGTCGGAACACGCCCGGATACCCGTTCGTCCTGCCGGACCTGCGCGTGCCGTGGCCTGCCAAGCTGAACCCGCACGTGGACTCGGTGCGTCGGCGCACCAAGGACGACACCGGCACGAGAGCCGGCACTCGGCGGCCCGAGCGGTGTCGGCACGTCCGCCGCCCGGATAGCCGCGCAGCTGCGTCTCTGACGCCTGCGGTCAGTCGTCGATAGCCTGGTAGACAGCGGTCCAGAAGTCGTGCCACATCGGCAGGGTCTGGTCGCCCGCGTGCGCGCGCTGCATGACGAAGATCGTCGTCAGGTCCTCGGCAGGGTCGTTGTACCAGGCGGTGCCGTAGAAGCCGGGCCACCCATAGGTCCCGACCGAGGGGCCGAGGTGGGTGCGGTGGGTCTGGACCGACATCCCGAAACCCCAGCCCACGCTGTCGAAGTACCCCGGCCGGAACCCGGAGACCGCCTTCTGCGCCGGGGTCAGGTGGTCGCTGGTCATCAGCGTGACCGACGGCCGGGACAGCACCCGCTCGCCGCGGTGGGAACCGCCGGCCCGCAGCGCCGAGGCGAAGGCGAGGTAGTCCTCGGCGGTCGAGACCAGCCCGCCGCCACCTGATTCGAACGCCGGCGGCTGGCTCCACCGCCCGTCGGGACCGTCGTCGACGAGGGGTTCGTCGGTGGCGGAGTCGTCCCGCTGGTACGCCGTCGCGAACCGGGCGGTGTTCTCGGCGTCCACGCTGAAGGCGGTGTCCTTCACCCCCAGCGGATCGCAGATGCGTTCGCGCAGCGCATCCCCGAAGGACATGCCGGTGGCCCTGGAGATGAGCACGCCCGTCAAGCTGGCGGCGGTGTCGTACATCCAGCGCTCACCCGGCTGGTGGACGAGCGGGAGCGAGCCGAGCCGGCGCAACCACTCGTCCGGTGACGGTTGGTCGAGCGCGTTCAGCGCGTCCGCGATCGGGACCGCACCCGGCTCGGCGGGGACCATGCCGGTGCCCAGGGTGCCGGCCAGCAGGTCCCGCAACGTGATCGGGCGTTCCGCCGCGACGACGTCGTCCAGTGGCCCGTGGGGATCGGTGAGCACGGTCATGTCCGCCAGCTCCGGCAGGAGGTCGTCGACCGGGTCGTCCAGGCGCAGGGTGCAGTCCTCGACGAGCGTCATCGCGCACGCGGCGACGATCGGCTTGGTCATCGAGCCCAGGCGGCAGATCGTGTCCGTCGCCATCGGCGTCCCCGAGCCCGCGCCCTCGAACGCGAGGGTGCCCGTAGCTTCGACGTGCACCTCGCCGTGGCGGACGAGGACGGCCACCGCGCCCGGGACCAGGCGGGACTCGACGTGACGCTCCAGCAAGTCCCGCACCCGAACCAGCCGCTTCGACGAGAACCCACCAACAGCCACCGTTTCCTCCTCGCTTCGCCGGTGACAACCTACCCAGTGCGCACCGACCCTGGGGGCGTGACCGCGGTGGAGTCGTTGCGGGGGACGGTGATCGCGGGCTTCGACAGCGTGGTGCCGGCCGTCGGACGTCCCGGACCGGTGTGGTCCATCGTCAACGGCCTGCTCAGGCGGGCGTCGGGAAGACCGCGTTCAGCACGTGGGCGAGGATGGCGGCGGAGTCGGAGGGCGGCGCGATCGCCTGACGCAGGGCGAGCCCGATGCCGAGTGCGCCCAGCATGACGACCGCCTGGTGCAGGGGCATCGAAGGGGTGAGCCCCAGGCGTCGGGTGTGCTCGGTGAGCAGCGCGACGACCTGCTCGTCGTGACGTTGCTGGACGGCGGCGACCAGGGGTGCGGTGTCGGGTTGATGCGCCGTCGCCGCGAGCACTTCCGCGGCCGCGGCGCTCCACTTCGCCGCGCTGTCGCCGGCCGGGTCGAGGACGGTGAGGGCGGCGATCAGGTCGTCCCGATCGGTGGCGCGGGCGAGGGCGTCGCGCAGCCCTCGCAGGTGGGTGTCCGCGTCGGCTTCGACGATCGCCAGCCACAGCCCTTCCTTGCCGTCGAAGTGCTTGTAGACGGCACCCCGGGTGTAGCCGGCGTCGGCCGCGATCTCCTCGACCGTCGCCGCGAGGAAGCCGCGCCGCAGGAACACCTCCCGTCCGGCCGCCAACAGCTGTTCGTGGGTGCGCTGCTGCTGCTCCGCCCGCGTCAACCTGACCATCGCCCACCGTTCAGTAACGGACCGTTTCTGGAAACGCGATGTTACTATAGGCTCGGGCGCATGGACCTCGGTGTCGTGGCGTCGTTGCTGAGCCTGCCCCTCTGCCTGGCCGGGTTCGTCTGGTACGCCGTGCGCGCACGCCGCAGCGGTGGAGGGCAGTCGCTCATGTCGCCGTTCCAGGAGATCTGGGACCCGATCGCCCACAGGACGACCATCGAGGTCCAGGCGGAGGCCGAGCGGACTCCGCAGACGCCCTCGCCAGGCGACCCACCGGTGGCGTTGCCGCGGCGCTTCGACGATCCCGCCGATCGGTGACGTCCGCACATCGGTGTGCGCGGACGTCACCGGTCAGGGGAGGACGCTCCGTCGGAGGCGTCCGTCAGTCGCGGACGGCCTTGTAGTGCAGGAGGACCGCCCCCGACGTGAACGTGCGGTTCTCCACCAGTTCCAGCTTCAGCCACTGGGGAAGCGACGGGAAGAACGGCGTGCCGCCGCCGATTGCGACGGGCCAGACGAGCACGTGGAACTCGTCCACGAGACCGGCCCGGACCAGGGGAGCGGCGAGGGTGGCGCCGCCCACCTCCATCAGGCCGTCGGTCTCCGCCTTCAGCTTCTTGGCGGTCTCGACCACGTCACCCCGTTCCAGCCTGGAGTTCCAGTCGACCGATTCCAGGGTCCGGGAGAAGACCACCTTCGGCATCGCGAGCCACAGCCGGGCGTACTCGGCCTCCACCGGGGGCACGTCGGGCGCCTGGCCGGCGGTCGGCCAGTGGGCGGACATCAGCTCGTACAGCTTGCGCCCGTACAGCGACAGCGCGATCTGCGCGGTCCGGTCGTTCCAGTACTGGTGCAGCTCCTCGTCCGGCGTCCCCCAGTCGAGGTCGCCGTTCGCGTCGACGGTGTAGCCGTCCACCGAGACGTTCATGCCATAGGTCAGCGTTCCCATGGCGGTAAGACTGCCGCAACACGGGAAGCTCTTCGCGCCGCCACACCGCCCGACACGGTCACGACTCACGTGATCAGCGGCAGGCGTGGATTTCGGCCTATGTGTCGGAACTGCGGGCAGGATGCGTGGACGACCGTACAATCCGGACTGTGAACCGGACGGGTGAGCGGGGGGCACGGTGAGCGGTATCAAGGTGTTGGTGGCAGGAGCGAGCATCGCGGGGCCGGCGCTGGCCCACTGGTTGCGTCGGCGGGGAGCCGAGGTGACCGTGGTGGAGCGGGCTCCGGGGTTGCGCCCCGGCGGTCAGGCGGTGGACGCGCGCGGGGTGGCCAAGGAGGTCATCCGGCGGATGGGGCTGGACGAGGCGGTGCGCGCGGCCTGCACCGACACCGTCGGCGCGCACACCGTGGACGTCGACGGGAACGTGCTGGAGACCTACCGCGCGGACGACGACGGCGGCGACGGGTACATCGCGGACATCGAGATCCTGCGCGGAGACCTGTCCCAGGTGCTCTACGACAACACCCGCGACGGTGTCGAGTACGTGTTCGGTGACCGGATCGCCGACCTCACCCAGGACGCGGACGGGGTCGACGTGACCTTCGCGAGCGGCGAGCGGCGGCGCTTCGACCTGGTGGTCGGGGCGGACGGGTTGCACTCGGCGTTGCGCGCGATGGTCTTCGGGCCGCGCGAGCGGTTCCTCCGCCACCTCGGGCTCGTGCTGGCCTTCTGCACGGTGCCCAACGAGTTCGGTATCGACGGCTGGATGATCGACTACCAGGACCGGGCGTCCGGGCGCTCCGCCGGCCTCCGGCCGCTCAGGGACGCCACGCAGGCGATGGCGATGTTCTCCTTCCCCGCGGCCGACTTCGAGGTCGACTACCGCGACATCGAGGGGCAGAAGCGCCTGCTGCGCGAGCAGGTGGCCGGGCTGGGCTGGTTGGCGCCGCGCATCCTCGCCCACGTCGACGACAGCCCGGACTTCTACCTGGACCAGGTCGCCCAGGTCGTGATGGACCGCTGGTCGGACGGACGGGTGGGGCTGATCGGTGACGCGGCGTTCAGCTCGTCGCCCATGTCCGGTGGGGGTACCGGGCTGGCCCTGGTCGGCGCCTACCTGCTGGCCGGGGAGCTGGCCGCCTCCGGGTGGGATCCGGAAGCGGGGTTCGCGGCCTACGAGGCTCGGATGCGACCGTTCGTCGAGGCCAACCAGGAGATCGGTCGGCTGCACGTGGACAGCCGCGCCGCCGCCGGGCCGGACGCCGGGCCGAGCCCGGAGTTCGACGTGGAAGCGCTCACCGCGCTGGTCGAGCGCGCTATCAACGGTGTCGTGCTGCCCGACTACGAGGGGGTGCCGGACTCCGGGTCCGCTGCCGCGGCCGGGGGTGGAGTCGGGGTTTGATCCCGGTATGGACAGCACGCCGCTCGTTCGGGCGATCGTCGAGGCCCTGATGTTCCTCGAACACGCCGGGGACGACGAGGTCGACCCGGACGCGGCGGTGCGCGGCATCGAGGCGATCGGTCATGAGCTGGACGCCCTGAGCCAGGCTGATCGGGCGGAGTTCCGGCTGGTCCTGGAGCGGATCGCGGAGACGTCGGGCGACAGCGGACACGCACAGCGGGCTCGCGAGGTGCCGTTCATGCTCTGGGGTGCGGAGTAACCGCGGCGGAGAGGGCTGTAACCGCTCAGGGGCACGCTGCCGAGCTGTCACCGGGCCTGAAACTGGCTGTGTTGTGTGCGCTGTACGGGTGACTTGCGCCGGATCTGCCTGCCGGGGCGTTCGGCGTGCGTACCGTCGCGCTATGTCGATGTCATCCGACGGTGCCGGTGAGGGCGCCGATGGACCGTTGGCGGAGTTCTCCGCGCTTCGCGACGAGATACAGGACAGGGTGAAGGCGCAGCAGCACCTGTTGACGTTGCAGCTGACCTTCACCAGTGCGATCTTCGGCTTCGCCATCACGCGTCCGGGGATGACGGCACTGCTGTTGATCATCCCGTTCGGTTCGTACCTCCTGTGCGGCCGTCTGGTGGCGCAGCACTTCGGCACGCTCAGGGTCGCGGCGTACATCAGGGACGAGCTGAGCGACCGGGTTCCTGGAGGGCTGCGCTGGGAGCGGTGGTTGGAGGACCGCCAACGACGGCGTCCGCACTTCCTCGGGTCGACGTTGCCGATGTTGTTCACCTTCACCGGGGCGAGCGTCCTGGCCCTGGGTTGGACGGCGGGGTACGTGTTCGGTCGCGGCGGTGTGCCGGTGCTGGAGCGCCTCGGTCTCGGCGCGTTCTGGATCGTCGGTCTTGCCGCGGCGGTCTCCTGCGTGGTGCTGGTGCTGCAGATGGCCAACCGGCTGCCGGTTCGCAGTTGGGCCCAGACCGGTCTGTCCTGAGCCGCGCGTACCGGTGTCGTCTGGCGTGCTCGGGGGTCAGCCGTTGCGACGTGCGGCGGCCAGGTCGTCCAAGGTCTCGCAGGCTGGCGATCGTCAGCCTACGCTCGAAAACCTGACTGGTGATCCGTGTTCGCGTTGATACGAGGGCGCGATTCCGAGGTCCTGTTCGAGATCTCGTGGGGTATTGTTCGGGCATCCACGTGCACACCTCCGACGGCTGGGTGGTGTTTCCCCGGCGGGGATATCGGGTGGGTTTGATGGAGGCGTGATCTGTGACCACTCAGTGGGAAGTGCGGATCGATCGGCTTGTTCCGCTTCGGGGTCTTCGGGCTGAGACGGAGCGGACTCTGGCGGACCTGCTGCGGGTGGGGGACCGGCGGTTGGTGCTCGCGGTGGTGGGGCAGGACGTGTTGCGGGAGGCGTTTCCGGCCCGTGTTCCGGATGTGCCCGACGCGCTGCTGCGGCAGGAGTTCGGTCCGGGCGGTGTCGCGTCGGTGTCGGTCGCGTTGGTGATGTGGGACTCCGGTCCCGCGGTTGCCGAGGTCGATGTGGTGGACACCGGCTTTCCGGAGGACGAGGACGGCGGGATCCGGCTCACGGCCACACCGCTGCGCAATGGGATTTCGTACGTGCTCGCGTTGGCGACGGCCATCGCGGGCGCCCGGTTGGCGGCGGGTCGTGTGTGGGATGAGACCGGTGCGGCCGGTGGTGCCCGGATCACGGAGCCGGACCGGTTGGCCGATCACCTTCGCGCTCCGGCCGGGCTCGCGTTCGATGACGCGGTGAACGCCGTGCTGGCCGCGACCCGCCTCGGTGTCGTCTGGGAGCCGGCAGCCTGATTCCGTGCCGGTGAGCCGGTGGCACCGGCGGAGGCGCTGCGGCTGGCCCTCGTGTCCGGTGCGAGGCTGGGGGATTGGGATCGGCAGGTTGAGGTTGAGGGGCACGGCGTGGGGGGCGGGGGCGGGGGGGGGGGGGGGCGGGAGGGG
>NZ_JBFAAX010000066.1:0-18283 GCF_040639995.1 Actinosynnema sp. NPDC023658
GTGCTGGCGGGTCACGCGATGGTGCGCACCGACACCGGCGCCGGTGACATCCAGGCGACCCGGCCGATGCTGGAGGGCGCGGTCCGCGCCCGGCTCGCGAACCACCCCGGCGTGACGATCGTGCCCGACTGCGACGTGGCCGGGCCCGTGGTCGAGGGCGGTCGGGTGACCGGGGTCGAGGTCGTCCGCAACGGCGAGCGGGAGGTGCTCGCCGCCGACCTCGTGATCGACGCGATGGGCCGGTCCGGGCGGGCGCGGTCGTGGCTGGCGTCCCTGGGGCTGCCGACGCCCGCCGAGGAGCGCATCGACGTGAACATGGTCTACGCGAGCCGGTTGGTGCGGCCGGAGACGCCGTTCCCGGACAAGCTCGTGCTGGTCGGCCCGGTGCCCGGTCGGCCGACCGGGTTCGCGTTCGCCGCGCAGGAGCACGGTCAGTGGATGGTGACCCAGGTCGGCATGGCGGGCGACCACCCGCCCTCGGACGAGTCCGGCTTCCTGGCGTTCCTCAAGCGGTCCGCGCCGCCGGACGTGCAGGACGCCGTCGCCGCCTCCGAACCGCTCACCGAGATCCGCACCCACCGGTTCCCGGCCAGCCTGCGCCGCCGCTACGAGCGGCTGCGGCAGTTCCCGGCCGGGCTGCTGGTCTTCGGTGACGCGATGTGCAGCTTCAACCCGATCTACGGCCAGGGCATGACCGTCGCGGCGCTGGAGTCCGAGGCCCTGCGGCGGTGCCTGGCGGACGGCGAGGCGGACCTGGCCGCGCGGTTCTTCCGCGCCGCGGCCAAGATCATCGACCCGGTGTGGCAGCTCAACGCGCTCGGTGACCTGGCGCTGCCGGAGGTGCCCGGCCACCGCTCGCCCTCCACCAAGGCGTTGAACATGTACGTCGCCCGGCTGCAACGCGTCGCCGCGCACGACCCCGTGGCCGCGACCGCGTTCATCCGCACCATCGGCCTCCTGCAACCGCCGACGTCGATCCTGCGCCCCGCCGTGCTGGCCCGCGTCGTCCTCGGGGGTGTGCGCGGCAAGTAGGGCGCAACCGGGCCGCCGGGCACCGCCGAACAGCTACCTTTGCACCATGCTGCTGCCGTTCGCGATCATCGCGGTGAGCCTGGTCTACGTGGTCGCGGGGGTGATCAGCCGCCGGGTCCAGCCGCGCAACCGGATCGGGCTGCTGCTGGTGCTCGTGGGCGTGGGCTGGCTGCTCGACTACACCGTCGAGGACGGCCCGCTGCTGCTGATGCTGGTGGCCAAGAGCTGGCCGTCGCTGCTCGGTCACGTGCTGGTCGGGTTCCCGACCGGCAGGCTGCTGACGCTGCCGCGGCGGCTCGTCGTGGCCGCCGGGTACGCCGAGTCCGTGGTGCTGTGCGTGGCCCTGGAGTACAAGCACCAGCCGTGGACGGCGTCGATCATCGACTCCGAGACGGTGATGACGGCCGTCATCGGGATGACCATGCTGGTGCTGCAACTGCACCGCTGGCGGTGCAGCAGCATGGCGCAGCGGCGCACGCTCACCGCGATGCTGGGCGCGACCGCGGTCGCGATCATCGCGTTCGTGGTGTGGGAACCGGTGGAACGCGCGGGCCTCAACCCGCCGGTCGTGGTGCTGATGCTGGCGTTGAGCGGCATCCCGTTCGCCTACCTCGCCGGCCTGCTGCGCCGCCGGATCGACCGCGGCGAGGTGGCCGACCTGGTGGTGCGGCTCAGCGGCGGCAGCCCCCACGCCGGGGTGCAGGAGGCGCTGGCCGCCACGCTGCACGACCCGGGCCTGCGCGTCGCGTACTGGGTGGCCGAGCAGGAGCGGTACGTGGACCCGGACGGCCGCCCGGTCACGCTGGACTCCGTGCACACCAGGGTGGACCGGGGCGGCACGCCCGTCGCCGTGGTGCTGCACGACCCCGTGCTCGACCTGGAACTCGTGGACGCCGCCTGCGCCGCGGTGGGCCTGGCGCTGGAGAACGAACGGCTCACCGCCGAGCTGCGCGCGAAGGTCCGGCAGCTGGCCGACTCGCGCGCCAAGGTGCTGCGGGCCGCCGAGGACGAACGCCGCCGGCTGGAGCGCAACCTGCACGACGGCGTCCAGCAGCGGCTGCTGTCGGTGGCGATGACGCTGGGACTGGCGGAGACCGTGCCGCCGGAACGCGGGCGGGCGCTGGCCGGCGAGGCCAAGCAGGCGGTGCTGGCGACCATCGACGACGTGCGCGCGGTGTGCCACGGCATCCACCCGCCGGTGCTGACCGAACGCGGCCTGCACGGCGCGGTGCGCGAGCTGACCGCGCTGGCCGAACCGCGGGTGGACCTGACGCTGGACCTGCCCGCCACCGTGCCGCCGCTGGTGGAGACGACCGCGTCCTACGTGGTGGCCGAGGCGCTGGCGAACGTCACCAAGCACGCCGAGGCGTCCCGGACGAAGGTCGTGATCAGCGGCCGGGACGGTCGGTTGGTCGTCGAGGTCGACGACGACGGGCGCGGGGGAGCGGATCCCCGGCGCGGCTCGGGGCTGCGCGGCCTCGGTGAACGGGTGGAAGCGAACGGGGGGACGATGCGGGTGGTCAGTGCGGCGTCGACGGGCACGAGCGTGCGGGTGGTGCTGCCGTGCGCGTCGTGATCGCGGAGGACTCGACGTTGCTGCGCGAAGGGCTGTCGCGGCTGCTCGTGGAGGCCGGGTTCGACGTCGTGGCGGCGGTCGAGGACGCGACGGCGCTGACGGCGGCGGTGGACGAGCACCGGCCCGACGTGGCCATCGTGGACATCCGGATGCCGCCCACGCACACCGACGAGGGCCTGCGGGCCGCGCTCGTGCTGCGGCGGCAGTACCCGGCGACCGGGGTCCTCGTGCTGTCCCAGTACGTCCGGGTGAGCTACGCGGCGGAGCTGCTGGACGCGGGCGCGGACGGCGTCGGCTACCTGCTCAAGGACCGGGTGTCGGACCTGGCCGAGTTCACCTCCGCGATCCGGCGCGTCGGCGCGGGCGGGTCGGCGTTCGACCCGGAGGTGGTGAGCCGGTTGCTGGTGCGCCGCCGGGACGACAGCGACGACCGCCTGACCGACCGGGAGCGGGCGGTGCTCGCGCTGATGGCGGAGGGGCGCACCAACCAGGCCATCGCGCAACGGCTGTTCATCGCGGAGCGGACCGTGGAGAAGCACTGCACGAGCATCTTCACCAAGCTGGACCTGTCCGCGAGCCCGCACGACCACCGGCGCGTGCTGGCCGTCCTGCGCTACCTCAACGCCTGACCCGTGGTGCGGTTAACCGCACCACGGGGTGGGGGTGGCACGATTCCGCCGCACCCTCCCGCGCGGGCACGCTGGGCGGCATGCAACTGGGGCAGAACGCACATGTGGACGAACCCGCGGTCGGCGCGGTGGCCGCACCGGGCCGGAGGCCGCGCGCCGGTTACCGCACGGACCTGGTGACGGTGCTGCTGGGCACCTGGTTCTCGATCGGCCTGTTCCTCGACGCCTGGGCCCACTCCAACGTGCCCGAGCTGGAAACCTTCTTCACGCCGTGGCACGCGGTGTTCTACTCGGGGTTCGCCGCGACCGGCGCGTGGATCCTGTGGGTGCTGTGGCGCAACTACCAGCACGGCCTGCGGGGGCTCGACGCGATCCCCGTCGGCTACGGGCCGGCGGTGTTCGCGCTGCCGGTGTTCGCCGCCGCGGGCGTCGGCGACTACCTGTGGCACACGTTCATCGGCATCGAGCAGGGCATCGACATCCTGTTCAGCCCGACCCACCTGGCCCTGATCACCTCGATGGTGCTGATCCTCACCACGCCGCTGCGCACCCTGTGGAGCGACCGGGACGTGATCAGCCCGTCGTTCAAGCAGTTCCTGCCCGCCGTGCTGGCGCTGGCGTTCACCGCCTCGCTGGTGCTGCTGTTCGCCGGTTACGCCGACGCGACCGTGTTCACCAGCGGCGAGGTGATCAAGGCGTTCTCGTTCCAGAAGGGCGCGAACAACATCGGCCGGGCGGGCGACCTCGCCGCCGCGATCATGCTCACCAACCTGATCATGGTCGTGCCGCTGCTGCTGGCCGCGCGCCGGTTCCGGCCGCCGTTCGGCAGCGCCACCCTGCTGGCGTTCGTGGTGATGCTGCTCAGCACCGCCGTCGCCAACTACGAGAACCTCAGCACCGCCGCCGGGTTCATCGTGGCCGGCGTCCTCATCGACGTGCTGCTGCTCAAGCTGCGCCCCTCGGAGCTCCGGGTGAAGGAGTACCGGATCTTCGGCGCCGCCGCGTCCTTCGTCACCTGGGCGGTGTACTTCGTCACGGCCATCGTCGACCAGGGCACGACGCCGAGCGTCACCGAGATGTGGACCGGCGCCCCGGTCATGGCCGCGCTGCACGGCCTGCTGATGGCGGCGGTGCTCGTGCCGACCGCCCGCCGGTGAGGGCGCTGCTCCTGGCCCTCGTCCTGCTGGTCACCACCGCCGCACCGGCCCGGGCGCACGCCGGCGGCCTCACCCCGCAGGACCACCTGAGCCGGGTCACGGCGATCGACCCGCCGCTGCCCGGCGTGACGGCGACCATGGTCAACCACGGCAGCCAGGTGGAGGTCCGCAACGGGGGCGCCTCCCCGATCGCGGCCGGCGACCACGGGGTCGGGCCGGGGGAGACCTACCGCTTCCGCGACGAGCGCACCACCGCGCCCCGGTGGGAGGTGCCGCTCGGCACCTCGGTCATCGAGGGACGGGTGGACGTCACGCCGGGTCCGAACCCGTTGTGGTGGCTGCTGATCATGGCCGCGCTCGCCGTCGGCGGCTACTTCCTGGGCCGCGGGCGCGCGCTGCTCGCCGCCGGCGTGGTCGTCGTGACGGCCGCGCACGTGTGGCACGCGGTCGGCTCGACGCTCGCGGTGACCGGGGAGCCGTTCGTGCCGCTGCTGCTCGGCGCGAGCGGCGTGGGCCTGGTCGCGTGGCCGCTCACGGTCGTCGCGGCGGTGGCGGCGGTGCGGCGCAAGCCCGCGACCGCGTTCGTGGCGGCTGTCGTGGGCGCGATGTTGGTGGTGGCGGGGATACCGGACTTCGACAGCTTCCGGTTCTCCCAGCTGCCGTTCGCCGGTCCGGCCGACGTGGACCGGTTGCTCGTGGCACTCACCCTCGGCGGCGGCCTCGGCCTCGCCGCGGGCGGGTTCGACTACCTGAGAAGGGCTGGTTCGACCGCATGAAGAAGGGCACCCCGATCCTCGCCCTGCTGTTCGCGCTGCTCGCGCTCGCGGGCTGCTCGTCCACCCCGGAGCCGGTGGCGGCACCCGGACCGCTCGTGCTCCGGCTGTCGGTGGACCAGCCCTCGCCCGAGCGGGTGGAGGCGGCGCGCGGGCAGGCCGTCGAGCTGACCGTCACCAGCGAGGAACCGGTGGACGTGCACGTGCACGGGTTCGACGTGCTGGGCTGGGCCGAGCACGACAAGCCCGCGGTGCTCCGGTTCACCGCCGACCGGACCGGCACGTTCGAGGTGGAGGCGCACCCCGACACGCTGCTCGTGCAGCTGGTGGTGCGGTGACCCTCGCCGGTCCGGTGGTCCTGGCGCACGGCGTCGGCGCGCGGCACGACCTGCCGCTGCCGCTCGACCTGGTGCTCCAGGGCGCGGCCGTCGCGCTGCTGGCGTCGTTCCTGGCGCTGGGTCTGCTGTGGACGGAGCCCCGGTTCGACGCCGCCGAGCCGAAGCCCGGGCGCGACTGGTGGCCGGTGCGGCTGCTGGTCGCGGTCGGCCTCGTGCTGGTGCCCGCGGCGGCGTGGCCGCACCTGGTGTTCGTGCTGCTGTGGGTCGGCGTGGCGGTGCTGTCGGTGCTGCTGGGGCCGGTGTGGCGGGTGCTCAACCCGCTGCGCCTGGCCGCCCGCGCCACGCTCGGCCGCGCCTACCCCGAACGGCTCGGCCACTGGCCCGCCGCGCTGGGCCTGCTCGCGTTCACCTGGGTGGAGCTGGTCGAGCCGGACGCGCTGCCGTGGTTCCTGGTGGCGCACGCGGTGGTGAACGTCGCCGGCGGGGTGGTGTTCGGCGGCACGTGGTTCGAGCGGGCCGACGGGTTCGAGGTGTTCTCCACGCTGCTGGGCCGGTTGTCACCGCTGCGCGGCAATCCGTTCCGCGTGCTCGTCGCCACCCCCGTGCGGCCGGGCCTGGTCGCGGTGGTCGCCGTGCTGCTCGGCTCGACCGCGTTCGACAGCATCGGCTCCAGCCCCGCGTGGGAGCGCCTGTCGGTGCCCGACTGGGCCGGGCTCCTGGCGGCCGTGGCGCTCGTGGCGGGCACCTACCTGCTCGCGACCCGGTCCCTGGGCGGGCGGCTCGCGCACTCGCTGGTGCCGATCGCGGCCGGGTACGTCGTGGCGCACTACTTCTCGCTGCTGGCCGTGGAGGGCCAACGGGCCGTCGCGCTGCTGCTCGGCGTCACCGGCTTCACCCCGGACGACACCCTCGCCGCACCCGTCCTGGTGGCGTCCGTGCAGGTGGGCGCGGTGCTGGCCGGGCACCTGCTGGCCGTGGTGTCCGCGCACGACCGCGCGTTGCGGCTGCTGCCGCCGCGTGAGCACCTGACCGGCCAGGTGCCGTTGCTGGTGCTGATGGTCGGCTACACGGCGGGCGGCCTGGCATTGTTGTTCGCGGGGTGAAAGAGTTCGACTACTCCGCGACGTTCTGTTGCTCCAAAATTACTCGACCGGGTTAACTGATTAACTCGATGGGATGGTTCTGCCCGCATTCCAGCGGACGGACCTCTGGTGTGACGATGTGGCGTGGTGTGCCTGTCACCTGATCGTTTGGCGTTTATCGGCACTCGGATGAACCGGCTTCTCCCCTGATCGGGCGGATCACTAGGTTTCCAGGAGTGGATTCGGCGGATTCGTGGAATTCATCCGGGTGTCGAAAGGGCGTCGATGAGCATTTACCTGACAGGTCTGCTGTGGGTCGGCGGGGCGGCCATCGCCGCCGCGGTGCTGGCCTACCTGATCCGTCGGTACGGCGAGCTGGAGGGTCGCTCGGCCAACAACGAGGCCGCGGGCCAGGTCTTCACGATCGTGGGAGGCCTGCACGCGGTCCTGGTGGCGTTCGTGCTCATCGCCCTGTTCGACGCCGTCAACGAGGCGTCCGACGCCGCGTACCGGGAGGCCGACGGGCTGGTCGCCGCCACGTGGGCGAGCGACGCGCTGTCCGAGGGAACCGGCGCCGAGGTGCGGCAGCTGTCGCGCGAGTACGCCCAGACCGTCATCGACGACGAGTGGCCGTCGATGACGGCGGGCACCGCCGTCGAGTCGGACGGGTGGGCCCAGCTCGACCGGCTGCGCCAGGTCGTGGCCAACGCGGCCGCGACCGACGAGTGGCGCAACGAGCGCAAGATCGAGGCCGCGAACCAGCTGTGGAAGGTCTACGAGGCCAGGCAGCAACGGCTGGACGCGGCCGGCGGCGGTGTCAGCAACGTGGTGTGGTTCGTGCTGATCGCGGGCAGCGTGCTGGCCATCCTCCTGCCGCTGCTGTTCGGCGGACCGCGCATCCGCACGCACGTGCTCATCGTGGCCACCCTCGCCGCGACCATCACGCTGCTGCTCTACGCCACCTCCCAGCTGCAGAACCCGTTCGGCGGCGGTGCCGGGGTCACCCCCGACGCCTTCGAGGCCGCGGTGGAGCGATTCGGATGATCGAAGCGCTCGCGCAGGTCGTGTGCACCGTCATCCAGGTGGAGGCGGGGGCTCACGGCTCGTCGACCGCTTTCCGGGTCCAGCTGCCCTCCGGCGAGACGACCGCGCTGAACGCGCTCGACGTGCGGCTGAACGCCCTCGGCTACTCCGCCCGGCAGGACCTCGTGTACGGCGTGGACGAGCGCGGCAGGCTCGTCGCGCTCGACCGGTCCGGCCGGCCGGTCGGTGAGCCGACGCGCCCGTCCGACCTGCTGTCAGGCGCGACGGCGGGCGTGGTGGTGGACGAGCGGCTGGTGGTGCGGCAGGGCCTGCTGCTGCGGTCGGTCGACATCGACCCGGACAGCTCCAGGTTCGGCCAGGTCGTCCACGAGGTGTGGATGTGGCCGTCGGAGGCCGTGACGGTCGACGACTTCGACGTCAACCCGGACGACGGCCTGCTCTACGGCGTGTCCACCGCGTTCGGCCACGGCCAGGTGGTCACCATCGACCCGGACACCGGCCGGACGACACCCGTGCCGGGCGCGGGGCGGCTGCCCCGCGGTGACAGCTACGGCGCGGTGACGCTCGCACCGGACGGCGCGCTCTACGCGACGAACAACAGCCACGGCGGGCGCAGCACGTTGTGGCGGGTGGCGCTGGACGGGTCGGGCGTGGTCACGCAGATCTCCTCGGGGCCCGCGGTGCGGACGATCGACTCGTCGGGCTGCCTGACGCAGCCACCGCCGACGACCACGACCACGCCGACCCCGACGACCACCACCGTGCCGACGACCACCACGACGACGCCGCCGACCACGACGACGACCACGACCACCCCGGCACCGACCACCACCACCCCGGCACCCACGCCGACCACGACCACGACCACGACCCCGCGCCCCACCCCGCCGACCACCACGACGACCGTGCGGGCCCAACCGGTCGTCACCCTCACGACCACGTCGGAGCCCGTCGTGCCTCCGCCACCCCCCGAGCCGCCCCTGAACACGCCCCCACCACCGCCGCCACCCCCGAACACGCCGGAACCGCCCCCGCCCTCCGGCCTGGAAATGCCGGATCGGCGGGCGGAGACGGTGATGCCGAAGAACCACGTCCTGCGCGACCAACGGCGGTGGGGCCTGGTCGCGCTCATCCTGATCATCGGCGCGGCGGCGCTCGCCCGGCAGGCCGCAGCCAGGCGGAGGTAGGGCGGTGGCCAGGCGGCGGTAGGGCGGCCGGTCCTCAGACCGCGAGCATCCGGCGCACCTCCTCGTCGTGCAGCTCCTCGACGGCCCCCGCGTGCACGACCTCGCCCGCGTCCATCACCACGAAGCTGTCGGCCAGCCGCAGCGCGAAGTCCAGGTACTGCTCGACCAGCAGCACGGTCAACCCGGCCTCCCGGTGCAGCCGCTCGATCGCGGTCTCGATCTCGTCGATCACCGACGGCTGGATGCCCTCGGTCGGCTCGTCCAGCAGCAGCAGCCGCGGCCGGGTGATCAGCGCCCGCGCGATGGCCAGCTGCTGCCGCTGACCGCCGGAGAGGAACCCGGCTGGCCGCTTGGCGAGCTGCCGCAACGCCGGGAACACGTCCAGCGCCTCGTCCACCGCCATCGGGTCGCGGTGCCCGGTGGCCTCCAGCGTGACCCGCAGGTTCTCCCACACGGTCAGCTGCGGGAACGAGACGTGCCCCTGCGGCACGTACGCCATGCCCGCGCGGACCCGCTGGTGCGTCGGCACGCGCGTGATGTCCCGCCCGTCCAACGTGATGCGCCCGGCCGTGGGCGTGAGCGTGCCCATGACGGTCTTCAGCAGCGTCGTCTTGCCGACGCCGTTGCGGCCCATCACGCACACCAGCGACCCGGCCGGCACCTCCAGCCCCACGCCGAACAGCACCCGCGCCCGCCCGTAGGACACGTCCACCCCGGACACCGACAGCATCAGGTCACCGCCTTCCCCTTGGCCCGCCCCAGGTACACCTCGCGCACCCGCGGGTCCTCCTGCACCTCGGCCACCGAGCCCTCGCGCAGGACGTGACCCTGGTGCATCACCGTGACCTTGCGCGCGTACCGGCGCAGGAACTCCATGTCGTGCTCGACCACGACCACCGTGTGCGTCGCGGCGATGCGGTGCAGCAGCTCGCCGGTCCGCTCGCGCTCGGACCGGCTCATGCCCGCCACCGGCTCGTCCAGCAGCAGCAGCTTCGGCTGCTGCACCAGCAGCATCCCGATCTCCAGCCACTGCCGCTGCCCGTGCGAGAGCACCCCGGCGGGCCGGTCGGCCAACGCGGTCAGCTCGGCCACCTCCAACGCCGAGGCCACCGCGTCCGACACGCCGCGCCGCCGCCGGAACAACGACCGCAGCGGCAACCGGAAGCTGTCCGCGAGGTCCAGGTTCTCCACCACGTTCAGGTCCTCGAACACGGTCGCGGTCTGGAACGTGCGGCCGACGCCCATCCGCACGATGTGGTGCTCGCGCCTGCCCACCAGTTCCCGGCCGCCGAACGCGACGCTGCCCGACGCGGGCTTGGTCAGCCCCGTCACCACGTCGATCAGCGTCGTCTTGCCCGCGCCGTTCGGCCCGATGAGGAACCGCAGCTCGCCCTCCTCGACGGTGAGGTCCAGCCCGTCGAGCGCGGCGAACCCGTCGAACACCACGCGCAGCCCGCGCACCTCCAGCAACGCGCTCACGCCGTCACCCCCGCGGGCTGCCGACGGGACGCCACCCGCTCGCGCACCGACCCGACCACGCCCGCCAGGCCCTTGGGCGCGAACACCAGCACCAGCACGAACAGGCCGCCCTGGAGGTACAGCCAGCCCTCCGCGAAGTCCTCGCTGAACAGCGTCTTGGCGTAGTTGACCGCGATCGCGCCGGCGATGGCGCCCGCCAGCACGAACCGCCCGCCGACCGCGACGCCGACCAGCAACTCCAGCGAGGGCACGATGCCGAGCATCGCGGGGGAGATGATGCCGACGACGGGTACGAACAACGCACCTGCCAGGCCCGCCATCACCGCGGAGAGGGTGAACGTGATCGTCTTGACCAGGGCCGGGTCGTAGCCGAGGAACCGCACCCGGTCCTCGCCGTCGCGCACCGCCACCAGCAGCCGGCCGAACCGGCTGCGCACCAGCAGCTTCGCCACCAGGAACGTCGCGCCCAGCACCAGGGCCGCGACGGCGTACACGGCGCGCTGCCCGTTCGGGTCGGTGAGGTCGAGCCCGAAGAACCGGCTGAAGTTCGTCATCCCGTTGGTGCCGCCGGTGAGCCCCTGCCGACCCACCAGCAGGATGACGAACGCCGCCGCCAACGCCTGGGACAGGATCGCGAAGTACGCGCCGCGCACCCGTTGCCGGAACACCAGCAGCCCCAGCAGGAACGCGACCAGGCCGGGCACCACCACGACCGCCGCCAGCGCGACGACGGGGTTGCCGAACGGCTTCCACAGCGCGGGCAGCTCCTCGACCCCGCTCCACACCATGAAGTCCGGCAACCCGGCCGACCCGGCCTCCTCCAGCTTGAGGTACATGGCCATCGCGTAACCGCCGAGCCCGAAGAACACGCCCTGGCCCAGCGTCAGCATCCCGCCCTGGCCCCAGGCCAGCGCGATCCCGACCGCGACGATCGCGAAGCACAGGTACTTCGCCAGCAGCCCGAGGCGGAACGGCGAGAGCGCGAACGGCGCCACCGCCAGCAGCACCACGCACACCACCAGGGAGATGCGACCCCACGTCATACCAACGCCCTCCCCTTCAGCACGAACATGCCCTGCGGCCGGACCTGGAGGAACGCGATGATCGCCACGAACACCAGCACCTTGGCCAGGCTCGCGTCGGTCCAGAACTCCAGGTAGCCGTTGAGGAACCCGAGCGCGACCGCCGCCAGCACCGCGCCGCGCAGCTGGCCGAGCCCGCCCGCGACGACGACCAGGAACGCGTCCACGATGTAGGAGGTGCCCAGGGTCGGGCCGACCGGGCCGACGAGCGTCAGCGCGACGCCCGCCACCCCGGCCAGCCCCGAGCCGAGCAGGAACGTGAACCGGTCGACCCGTGCCGTGGCGATGCCGCTGTAGGCGGCCAGCTCCCGGTTCTGCACCACCGCCCGCATCCGACGGCCGGCGGGCAGTCTGGTCAGGTAGAGCCACACCCCGACCACGCACAGCACGGCCAGCGCGATGATGAACACCCGGTTGTGCGGCAGGCGCACGCCGAGCAGGTCGACGCCGCCGGTCAGCCAGGTCGGAGCCGTCACCTGGACGTTCGGTGCGCCGAAGACGTCACGCGCCAGCTGCTGCAGCACCAGGCTCACGCCCCAGGTCAGCAGCAGCGTGTCGAGCGGCCGCCCGTAGAACCGCCGGATCAGCGCCCACTCCAGCAGCAGGCCCAGCAGCCCGGCCACGACGAACGCCACCGGCAGCGCGATGAGGAACGACTGACTGGTGATTCCCTGCACGAGGTAGGCGGTGTACGCGCCGGCCATGATGAACTCGCCGTGCGCCATGTTGATCACGCCCATCTGGCCGAACGTGAACGTCAGGCCGAGGGCGATCAGCAGCAGCACGGCGGCGATGCTCAGCCCGATGGGCAGTTGGTTCGCCAAGGCGCCCACGTCAGCTCAACCCGCCCGCCCAGTCGTACGACTTGAGGTAGGGGTCCGGCTTGATCGGGCCGGGGGAGGACCAGACCTCCTTGATCTGGCCGTCGGGCTGCACCAGGCCGATCCGCGCGGTCTTGGCCACGTGCTGGTTCCCGCCGTCGATGGTGGTGGTGCCCTCGGGCGCCTCGATCGCGATGCCGCCCGCGGCCTTGCGCACCGCCTCGACCTCGGTGGTGCCGGCCTTCTTCACCGCCTCCGCCCACAGGTGCACGGCGTTGTACCCGGCCTCCATCGGGTCGGACGTCACCTTGTCCGCGCCGTACTTCGCCTTGAACGCCTTGACGAACGCCTCGTTCGCGGGCGTGGCGGTGGTCTGGTAGTAGTTCCACGCCACCAGGTGCCCGGCCACGTTCTCCGGCCCGATGCCCTTGACCTCCTCCTCCGCGACGCTCACCGACACCACGGGCGTGGCCTGCGGCGTGATGCCGGAACCGCGCAGCTGCTTGAAGAACGCCACGTTGCTGTCGCCGTTGAGGGTGTTGAACACCGCGTCCGGCTTGGCGTCGGAGATCTTGTTGACCAGCGTGCTGTACTCCGTGTGGCCGAGCGGGGTGTACTCCTCGCCCAGCACCTCGATGCCCTTGGCCGCCGCGTACGCCTTGATGATCTTGTTGGCGGTGCGCGGGAACACGTAGTCGCTGCCCACCAGGAACATCCGCTTCTTGCCCTGCGACGCCAGGTAGTCCAGCGCGGGCACGATCTGCTGGTTGGTGGTCGCGCCGGTGTAGAAGATGTAGGGCGAGCTCTCCAGACCCTCGTACTGCACCGGGTACCACAGCAGCGCCTTGTTGCGCTCGAACACCGGCAGCATCGCCTTGCGGCTGGCGGAGGTCCAGCCGCCGAACACGGAAGCCACCTTGTCCTGCGAGATCAGCTTCTGCGCCTTCTCGGCGAACGTGGGCCAGTCCGACGCGCCGTCCTCGGTGACCGGGACGACCTTCTTGCCGAGCACGCCGCCCTTGGCGTTGATCTCCTCGATCGCCAGCAGCTCCGCGTCGCGCACGGTGACCTCGCTGATGGCCATCGTCCCGCTCAGCGAGTGCAGGACGCCGACCTTGATCTCGTCACCGGAGGCGCTGGTGCCGCCACCGGGTTCGTCGACGCAGGCCGTGGCGAGCAGGACGGGCAGGAGGAGGGCGATCAGACCGCGCCTGGAGGTTCTGGAACGCACCGGCGGCTCCTTTCGGCAGGTGGAACCGAGAAGCTATGAACCGCGTGTTGCGTGCCGGGCGCGCGAGGTTACGTTCGTGTGGCCAAATTCGCACGGTATCCAGTCGTGACCTCTCGCGCTCACCGCGCGCGTCCGCCGCGTCATCCGTTCGGCCGCAGCCATCGTCCGAAGGTGTGACACCACGGCGGACCATCGGCCGACGATCCGGCACCGGCCCCCGCCCTACGTTCGGTCCCGCTGTTCGTTCGGGAAGGGGGGGACATGGGCGCACGCATCGCGGCGTTGGACGTGTTGCGCGGGGTGGCGATCCTGGGCACGTTCGGGACCAACGTCTGGGTCTTCACGCACCCGCAGGGCGTGACGGGGTTCCTGGCCGACTTCGGCTCGGGCGGGGGGACGACCGTCGAGTCGGTGCTGCAGCTGCTCACCAACGGCAAGTTCCTGGGGTTGCTGTCGATCATGTTCGGCATCGGCCTGGCGATCCAGCACGGGTCGGCGGTGCGGCGCGGTCGGCGTTGGCCGGGGTGGTACCTGTGGCGGTCGGCGTTGCTGCTGCTGGAGGGCCTGCTGCACTACCTGCTGGTCTTCGAGTTCGACGTGCTGGTGTTCTACGCGGTGGTGTCCGTGCTGGTCGCCTTCCTGGTGGCGCGGGGCTCACGGGTCCAGGTCGGCTGGATGGTCGCGGCCGGCGCGGTGAACCTGGCCGTGGTCGCCCTGATCACGGTGGGGCTGCTCCTCGGTGAGACGTCGGTCGGCGATCCTGGGTTCGTCCTGGCCGGGGACAGCTGGTGGGGCGGGGTGGTGGACCGCGTCCGGTACTTCGGGGTGTTCCGCGCCGAGGGGTTCCTGGTGCTGCCGCTGAGCACCGTGCTGTTCCTGGCCGGCGCGCGGCTGTTCCGGGCGGGTGCGCTGGAGGACTCCGCGCGCGGGGCCGTCCTCCGGCGGCGGCTCGTGGTGTGGGGCCTGGGCGTCGGCGTGCCGCTGAACGTCGCCACGACCCTGGCCGGGCCGGACTGGTTCGCCGTCGACCGGTACGTGTGCGCGCCGCTGGTCGCGTTCGGACTGCTCGGCGGGATCGCCGCGCTGGTGGACCGGCTGCGCGCCGAACCCGGCCCGCTGCGCCGGGGCGTCACGGCGGTCGGCCGGTCGGCGTTGAGCTGCTACGTCGGGCAGAACGTGCTCGCGTCCGTGCTCTGCTACCGGTGGGGCCTGGGCCTGACCGACCGGTGGGGCCACCTGGGCGCGGGCTTCACCGTCGCCGTGTGGCTGGTGATCAGCTCGCTGCTGGTGCTGGGCGCGTCGTGGTGGATGGGGCGGTTCGCGCGCGGTCCCGTGGAGGCGGTGTGGGACCTGGCGTACCGGGCGCCGCAACGCCTCTTCCACCGGGTTGCGGCCTAGGTCGTGTTTCAGATGTGGCGTAGCCAGATGTTGATGGCGGCGACGTCGATGGTGGCCTGGTAGCGGACGGCGAGTTTGTCGTAGCGGGTGGCCACTGCCCGGTGCTGTTTGAGCAGGTTGATGCCGCACTCCACGGCGTGGCGCTGTTTGTAGACCTCTCTGTCGATCGTCGGTGGCCGCCCGCCCGAGGAGCCTTTGGCCTTGCGGTGGGCGGCCTGGTCGCGGGGCTGGTCGATGGTCGCCTTGATCCTCCGTTGTCGCAGGTAGGCGCGGTTGGCCTGGGAGCTGTAGGCCTTGTCCGCCAGAACCCGGTCCGGGCGGGTCCTGGCCCGACCGGACCCGAGACGCGGCACCGAGATCTGCTCGATCACCGGCACGAACTGCGGGCTGTCGCCCCGCTGCCCGGCGGTGACCAGCAGCGACAACGGCCGTCGGCCCTGCTCGCAGGCCAGATGCAGCTTGCTGGTCCACCCGCCCCGCGACCGGCCCAGCCCGTGATCGTCCGGCTCGATCCCGCCTTCGTCGGTATCGGGCGGCTCGGCCTGGAGATCCCCCTTTTCCGTGCTCCGGCGGCGTGCTGGTGCGCCCGCATGATCGTGGAATCCACCGACACGTCCCACACGACCAGCCCGTCGGCATCCGCACGGGCCTGCAACGCGGTCAGGATCGCCCGCCAGACCCCGGCACGCTGCCAGCGGCGGAACAACCCGTACACGGTCTGCCAAGGCCCGTACTCCGGTGGGACGTCGCGCCACGGACAACCGGCCCGCGTCCGCCAACGGACGCCGTCGATCAACTGCCGCTTGCTCCACTTCGGCGGACGACCAGGCCTGCGTCCCACGGGCAGCAGCGGTTGCAGCACCGCCCACTGCGCGTCGGTCAGGTCATGCCGCCCCGCCACCGCTACGCTGGCCACGAGGTCTCCGGTACTGCGGTTTCGCTTGGTCGCTAAACCACTTACCGGAGACCTCTCCGCGTTCCGGTCACCGACACGCCGCCAACCACCTCACTTCTGAAACACGGGCTAGCGGCGCGGTGGGCTCCCACGGGGTCCACCGCGCATCCCGTAGTCGCCGCAGCAGGGGAGAACCGGTGGCGTGGCCGCGCTGCTATCGTCCGGTGGTCACCGCACGAACGCCTGGGGGGTTAGCCGTGGGGGACGTTCCCGAACGATGGGCGTCGGTGCGCGCCGTGCTGCCCGCCGTCACCGCGCGGTTCGCGGACCTGGTCGGTGCCGCGGACCCGAAGGCGCTCGCCACGTCCGAGTGGACGGTCGCGGACACCGCCGCGCACGTCGTCGCCATCGCCTCGATCTACACGACGCTGCTCGCGCCCGACGGAGCCGAGGTGGCGGACCCGGCCCTGGCCGAGCGCATCCCCACGGTCACCGTGGACACCGTCGCGGACCTGAACGACCTGGCACTGCGGCGCTTCACCGAACGCGACCCGGCGGCGCTGACGGGGATGCTGCGGTCCATGGTGGCCTCGATCATCGACATGACCGAGGGCGCGGACCCCGAGTCGACCGTGCCGTGGCTGGGCGCGTCCAGGCTGCCCGTCGCGGGCGTGCTGGCCCACTTCGTCAACGAGCTGCTCATCCACGGCTGGGACATCGCCCGCGCGGTCGACGCGCCGTGGCCGATGCCGTCGGAGGAGGCCGGGCTGTTCTTCGACCTGTTCATCATCGGCCTGGCGCGCAACGACTTCGGCACCCTGCTCGACGACGCGCCACGCGACGACCGCCGCATCGCCGTCGCCTTCCGCTCCCGCCACACGGCCCCGGTGACGCTGGTCCTGCACCGCGGCCGCGTGACGGTCGGGGAACCGGGCGGCCGGGTCGACGTGCGCGTCACCTTCGACCCGGCGGTGCTGCACCTGGTCCTGTTCGGCCGGGTCAGCCGGGTCCGCGCCGCGCTGACCGGCAAGCTGCGCGTGACCGGCCGGCGCCCGTGGCTGCTGCCGACCTTCCTGCGCGCGGTCCGCATGCCGACGAACGCCGTCCCGCTGTCCGCCGGCTAGTCCTCCCGGACCAGGTCGCGGCCGCTCCGGGCACCGGGCGTCGGTGCGAAGTCGGGTCCGCCCCCAGGCCGCAAGTGCGCCCACCGCGGCCGGTCCGCACGTCAGCGAGCGACACCGGGCGGTGCGGCCGACAGCAGGCGGCGCAACGCGGCGGGCGTGTGACCGACGTGGTCGCGCACGGTCCTCGTCAGGTGTGCCTGGTCGGCGAAGCCCAGGTCGGCCGCCAGCCCCGCCAGGTCGGTCTCGCCGGCCTCCAGCCGGTCGACCGCGCGCCCCACCCGGACCCGGTTGCGGAACCTCGTCAGCGACACGCCCACCTCCCGGCCGAACGCCCGGCTCAGCCGGTACGGCGACACGCCCAGCGCCTCGGCCAGCGGCACCAGCCCGGCCGACTCCGGCGCGTCCGCCAGCACCGCCGCCCGCGCCGCGGCCACCACCGCGCGGTCCGCCGCACCGGGCAGCGGGCGGTCCGCGAACCGACCCGCCGCCGCGCCCACCAGCCGGACCAGGTCCTCCGCGACGCCGAACTCCACGTCCCGACCGGAGACGAGCCTGCGGTGCGCCAGGTCCACCGCCGCGTCCACGTGGAACGCCGACCGCGCCGGCCGGTCCTCACCCACCACCGAGCGCCACAACCGCGGCCGCACCCACACCGCCGTGCACAAGTCCCCGCCGGCCGGGTGCGCGAACTCCACCGGCTCGCCCGGGACGCCCAGGTACGCCGTGCCCGGCTCCGCGTCGAACACCCCGTCCCGCGCCCGCCGCCGGAACCGCCCCCGCCGCACGAGCACGACCAGGTGCCCGTCCCGCACCTCGGCCTCCGACCACCCGGCGTGCGCACTCGCGCAGGTCACCGCGTCCACCCTGAAATCGGCCGACTCGGCCAGCGACACCGACGTGAGCACACCCGCAAGCTACGCCGGGGGTACGACAAAGAAGTTCAATACCCGCGCCCGACCGATCGGGAAGGCTGTCGCCACCACGAGAAAGGACTGACCATGCGCCTCGCCACGATCCTCCTGGACAGCGCCGACCCGGCGAAGCTGGCCGCGTTCTACACCGCCGCGACCGGCTGGGAGGCCACCTACGCCGACGACGACTACGTCTTCCTCGGTGACGGCGGCCCGGTGCGGCTCGGCTTCCAGCGCGTCGCCGGCTACCAGGGACCGGGCTGGCCGGACGACCGCAAGCACGCCCACCTCGACTTCAAGGTGCCCGACGTCGCCGCGGCCGTCACGACCCTGCTCGACCTGGGCGCGACCAAGCCGGACTTCCAGCCCGACGAGGAGAACTGGACCGTCCTCACCGACCCCGAGGGCCACCCGTTCTGCCTCTCGACCGACTAGGGGACCGGGGGATGACGGAACCGCCCGGCGGGGCGGCGCGGTGTGGGCGGGGGGGGGTGCGGGGAGGGCGGAACCCGCGGGCGGGAGGG
>NZ_JBFAAX010000066.1:18293-21913 GCF_040639995.1 Actinosynnema sp. NPDC023658
GAACCGCCCGCCGGGACCAGGAGGTCTCGGCGGGCGGTTCACCTGTCAGCGCTCAACCGGCGGTCGTCACGGGTAGTTGACGACGTACCGCTGCTGCGTCGCCGTGTTCGCCGCGCCACCGGTGCCGTTGATGACGTTGTCGATCGTGCCGACACCGCCGAGCGACACCGTCACCAGGTCGTGCATCCGCACGCCCGAGCGGTTGGGCACCTCGAACCCGTTCGCCGTGTGGATGCTCGGGTCGGCCTGGTTGAACGAGTACACGCCCAGGCCCCAGCCCTCGTGCGTGGTGACGCTGTCGGCCACCTTGTACCCGGCCCAGCCCGGCTGGGAGCCGTTCATCCACGACGCCTGGTTCGGCGGGTCGTACGGCAGCTCGTTCTGGAAGAAGTACGTCCGGCCGCCGTTGCCGTTCCACAGCACGTTGTACTGCTGGTAGTGCTCGACGAACAACCCGTACGCCGTCACGTTGTCGCCGTTGACGACGACGCCGTTGCGCCCGGTGTTGACGTTCCAGCCGACGCCCGAGCCGTGGTCGGCCCGCCACACCCACGTGTGGTCGACGATCACGTCATCGCTGTTGATCTCCAGCGACACCGTGGCCTTGCCCGCCTGGGAACCACCGACGCGCAGGTACACGTCGTGCATCGACGTCGGGTTCGCGGCGTGCGAGGCCGACGCGCCGGTCTGGCCGAGCTGGAGCAGCACGGGGGAGTTCTGCACACCGGCGTCCACCAGGAACCCGGCCAGCTTCACACCGTCCACGTCGGACACCGCGAGCGCCGCCTTGCCGGTGTCCGGCGACAGCGTCGCCAGGCCCAGGCCCAGCACCACGGTATTCGGCCGCGTCACGTTGATCGTGTCCGTGAGGTGGTGCACGCCGGGCGTCAGCAGCAGGTGCTTGCCCTGCGCCAGCGCGGCGTTCGTCGTCGCGACCGGGGTGCCCGGCTTGACCACGAAGAAGTCGGCCAGCGAGATCGACTGGCCGGCGGGCGTGCCCGCCTCCCAGCTGGTGCCCCGCGAGTTCTGCCGCAGCGCCGGGACGAACACCTTGTACTCGCCGTTCTCGAAGTACAGGAACGGCTTCTCGCGCACGACCGGCGTGGTGTCGACCGTGGTGTGCGAGGGGTTCGGGAAGTGCTGGCCGGGCGCACCCGGCGAGCCGACGAACACCATGTTCCACACCGAGCCGTTCCAGCCGCCCGCGAGGTTGCTGTTGCGGGTCAGGAACTGCTGCTGCGAACCGGACACCGTGACGCCGTCGATCTTGCTGTCGACGATCAGGCCGCCGGACGCCCAGCCGTCGCCGCCGTTCCACAGCTGGACCTGGCCGCTGAGGTGCATGCGCCGGTACGACGCGGCCTGCGACACGGCCCACCGCTCGACCTGGCCGGCCGGCAGGTTGACGTTCAGGTTCTCGGCCTGGCGCCAGAAGTTCTGCGTCGCGTTGCCCAGGTTGTTCGGGTTGTCGCCCTGCTGCAACCAGTCCGCCTCGACGCGCACGTGGCCGTTGAGCCGCACGTCGTCCGGGCGCAGGCCGAGGCCCGCCACCTGGGTGTAGAAGCGGAGGTTCACGTCGGCGTCGTACACGCCCGGCTTGTACAGCACGGCGTACCGCTCGGAGCCGAACTGGTTGGTCTTCATCTGCGCGGAGATCTGGTCCAACCGGGACTGCATCGCGGCGCGGTCGTAACCGGGGCCGTAGACCAGCACGTTGGGGCCGAAGTCCGGGTTGCGCGGGTCGGTGGGCGGGATGACGACCCCGCCGCCGCTCTCGGTGTTGACCGCTACCTCCCAGAGCGAGTAGCCGTAGCCGGTGGAGCGCGCCGTGCCGTAGACCCGCAGGTAGCGGCCGGAGCCGCTCACCGTCAGGGTCTGCACGCCGCCCGTGCTCGTGGTGGTGGAGTAGACGGAGTTCCAGGTGGACGCGTTGTCCGACAGCTGGACCTGGAACGCCCGGCCGTACGCGGCTTCCCAGGTCAACGTCACCCGGCACACCTGCTGAGTGGAGCCGAGGTCGACCTGGAGCCACTGCGGGTCGGAGAACGCGCTGGACCAGCGGGTCCCGGTGTTGCCGTCCACCGCGGCGGAGGCAGGGGTGCCGCCGTTCTCGGTGGACGACGCGGTCGCCGGCCGGTTCAGCGCGACGTTGGTGGTGCCGCACTCGGCGGCCTGTGCGGAGTGGGTGATCACGGGGCTGAGCACCGCGGCCAGGCCGAGTGCCAGCGCCGCGGTCAGAACCCGTGACAGGGAACGGGGAGAGCTCATGGTCCTACCTGACGAGGTAAGGGGCACGAGAGGCCCGGAGCTGTGCCTCCGTGGCACCGGAGGCGCTGAGAGAGCGCTCTCTCGGGAGCGTAACGCCCGCGTCGCGAGAACGTCAACGACAGTTCACGCGGAGTCGCGGACGACCAGGGAAGGCTCGTAGATGACGGACTTCGGGCGCAGTCCCGGTTCCTCGACCTGGTCGAGCAGCAACCGGGCCATCCCGGCCGCCATGTCCTCGACCGGTTGGCGCACCGTGGTCAGCCGGGGGCGGCAGGCCAGCGCCGGGCTGCTGTCGTCGAAGCCCACCAGCGCCACGTCCTCCGGCACGCGGCGGCCGTGCTTGTGCAGCACCAGCAACGCGCCCTGGGCCATCAGGTCGTTCGCCGCGAACACGCCGTCGATCGACGGGTGCTCGGCCAGCAGCCGCTCCATCGCCGCCTCGCCGCTGGCGGAGGTGAACCCACCCTCCGCGATCGGGACGTACGGGAAGCCGTGCCGCGCCATGGCGTCCCGGAACCCGGTCAGCCGGTCCTGCGACGCGGGCACGTCCAGCGGCCCGGTGACCGTCGCGACCTGCGTGCAGCCCAACCCCACCAGGTGATCGGCCGCGAGCTTCGCGCCCGCCTGGTGGTCCAGGTCGACGTAGCTGATCGGCACCGGCCGGGCGGGCCGCGCGAACAGCACGGCGGGCAGCTTCGCCTCCACCAGCCGGGCGGGCAGCGGGTCCTCGGCGTGGGTCGAGACGAGCAGCGCGCCGTCCGCGCTGCCCTGCCGCAGGAACGCCAGGACGTCCTCCCTGGCCCGCTCGGTGTCCGCGACCATCAGCACCGGGTGCACGCCGCGCGTGCGCAGGAAGCCCAGCACCCCGCTGGCCACCCGGCCGAAGAACGGGTCCGCGAACACCCGCGCGGCGAACGCGTCCTCTTCGCCGGGCTCACCCGTGCCCGAGACCACCAGCGCGATCGTCCCGGACCGCTTGGTCACCAGCGACCGGGCCGCGCGGTTGGGCGCGTACCCCGTCTTGTCGATGGCCTCGCGCACGACCTCCTGGATCTTGCGGTCCACGTTGCGGGTGCCGTTGATGACGCGGGACACGGTCGCGCGGGACACGCCGGCGACCCGCGCCACGTCTTCCAACGTCGGCGGGGCCGTCGGCGGTCTGCTCATGCGGTCATTCTGCCATGCGCGGAGAGCGCTCTCCGTGGGTTAGCGCTCCACCCGCAACGGCGTGTCACCGGCGGACGGACCGACCAGCAGGGTGAACGCGCCGGGCTCGGTCGCCCACCCGTCCGCCGTCCAGTGCCGGTGGGCCCGCTCGGGCACCTCGACGTCGACCTCGACCGCCTCGCCGG
>NZ_JBFAAX010000067.1:0-21788 GCF_040639995.1 Actinosynnema sp. NPDC023658
GCGCACGGCTGCGTGCCGCGACCGGGCACCAGGTGCTCGTCCTTCGGCAGGCCGGAGCCGTCGGCGCTCAGCCGACCGAGCGTGCGCCCCCGACGCGCGATCGGCCTCTTTCGAACGAACGAGCGGGAAGCTGCGGCGGCGCGACCGGCTCACCGGAGCGCGTGCGTTCTCGCCGCGCCACCCCGCTCAGCCCCAGCGAACGTGCGACCCCGAGGGGCGTCACGCGAGATCCCAGCGGACGCGCGCCCCCGTCGCGCCGTCACCGCTCAACCCCAGCGGGCGCACGGCTCTCGCCGCGCGACCGGGCTCACCCCAGTGAGCGCTCGCCTTCGCCGTCACCGGGCGTCGGCGTGGAGACCGGCTGCGGCCGGTCGGCCACACCGGCGGACCGCGCGATCCAGTCCGCGCCCAGCCTCGTCCGACGGGGGTTGGCGACAGCCCTACCGGTGTTCATCTCGTGCACAGGTACCTCCAAGTAAAAACAAACACGCCCTCTAGTGGTTACCGAAGGCGGCACTGGTCAAACGATGAGGTGAATCACCCGGAGGTCAACGCTCACCCGGCCGGGTACGCCGCGTGCGCACCGCGTTCACGACGGCGAGCAGGACACCGAGGCCGATCAGGACCAGGCCCCTCAACCATACCGAGCCGTCGATCCGGGTGAACAACAGCAGGCACGAAGCCAGGCCCAACCACGGGACGACGACGGGAACGCGGAAGTGATCGGCCTCACCCTCGTCGCGGCGCAGCACGAGCACCGCGGCGTTGACCGCCGTGAAGACCACCAGCAGCAACAGCACCAGCGTCTCGGCCAGCGAGGCGACCTCGCCGGTCAGCGCGAGGACCAGGGACACCGCCGACGTCACGAGCACCGCCACCCACGGCGTGCGGCGGCCGGGCAGCACGCGGGCCAGCACGGGCGGCAGCAGGCCGTCGCGCGCCATGCCGTAGGCCAGCCGGGACGACATGATGCCGGTGAGCAGCGCGCCGTTGGCCACCGCCACGAGCGCGACCAGGCCGAACAGCCACTCCGGCACACCGCCCGCGAGGCGCACCACCTCCAGCAGCGGCCCGCTCGACGAGGCCAGCTGGTCGGTCGGCACGGTGGCGCTCGTCACCACGCCGATCAGCAGGTACACGACCCCGGCCGTGAACAGGGCCCCGAACAACGCCCGCGGGTAGGACCGACGCGGCTCCTTGACCTCCTCGGCCAGGTTCACCGACGTCTCGAAGCCGACGAACGAGTAGTAGGCCAGCACGGTGCCCGCCAGCGTGGCGGTGATCACGCCCCGCTCCTCGGTGCCGACCTCCGCGAGCCGGCCGAAGTCGGCGTCACCGCGCAGCACCACCGAGGCGCCCAGGCCGATGATCAGCAGCAGGCCGCCCAGCTCGATGAGCGTCGCCACCACGTTCGCGCCCAAGGACTCCTTGATGCCGCGGATGTTGAGCAACGCCAACGCGGCCAGGAACACCACCACGACCGCGATGGTCGGCAACGTCACCAACGCGCGCAGGTAGTCCCCGGCGAACGCCCGCGCCAACGCGCCCACCGACACGACGCCCGCGGCCAGCATGCAGAACCCGACCAGCGAGCCGGCCGCCGCGCCGAACGCCTTGGTGGCGTAGTGGGCCGATCCACCCGCCTTCGGGTACTTCGTGGCCAGCTCCGCGTAGGAGCCGGCGGTGAGCGCGGCGAGCACGAGGGCGGTCAGCAGCGGCAGCCACACCGCGCCGCCGGACTCCGCCGCGACCGAACCGACCAGCACGTACACACCCGCACCGAGGATGTCGCCCAGGATGAAGAAGTACAGCAGGGGCGTGCTCACGGCCCGGTTCAGCGAGGTGACCATGCCGTCCAGTACCCCGGGCGACGCCCGTCGAAGCAGGAGCCGCCCGACCGCGTGGAGGAATCCGTCACACCACACCACCGGGAAGGGCCCGCCGGACCCGGACGTCTCCCCTCCGCACGTCCGGATCCGACGGGCTGCTCCCAGGTCAGTCCTCCAGCGCGGCGAACCCGCCGCCGGTGATGCCCTGACCGCCGTTGATGCCCTGACCGCCGTTGATGCCCTGACCGCCGTTGCGCTCGGACCAGTCGCGCAGCCGCTGCTTGCGCCGCTCCTGCTCCAGGGCGATCCAGTCGCGCCCCTCGGCGGCGATGGCTTCGAGCGTGCGCAGCGCCGAGGTGACGCCGGAGGTGTCCATCGCGAGCTGGAGCAGCGCGGCGGGGTCCTCCAGCGCGGGGTCGACCAGGCCGTGGAAGTTCTCCACGACCGCCGTGATGACCTCGCCGCTGTTGAGGGTCAGCGCGAACTGCCTGCTGCGCAGCCGGCCGACGTCGAGCGGCTGGGGCTGCTCGTTCACCTGCAGGACGTGCCGCCGGTCGTTCGCGACGCGCGTGCCCGCCTCCGCCACCTTGGCCGACGCCAGGGCCTCGTACCGGAACGACGTGCGCCGCTCGTCGCGGACCGTGCCGTCGAGGAAGTCCAGGTCGACCTCGATCTCCCGCACTCCGCTGGTGGTGAGCAGGAAGATCAGCACGATGTACTCGGAGTAGCGGACGGGACCGTGCGGCACGCGGGCCCGGAACGCGTTCGGGGCACCCTGGGTCATCACGACGTGGTCGATCAGGTCGCGGTTGGTCAGGCCGGTCCGCTCCAGCGCCACCGTCTTGAGGTAGGACTTGTCCAGGTCGAGCCAGGTCGCCATCTCCTCGTCCTCGGGCCGGTCCGCGAGCACCTGCACCCACGCCGAGTAGGCCTGCACCTCCTGCTCCGACAGCCGCGCCTCCTCCGCCACCAGGTCGGCGTGCACGCGACGCGCGGACAGCACCGCGATACCGCCCTGGATGCCCAGTAACGCGCCGAGGCCCAGCGCCAGCGCGGCGCCGACGAAGCCCTGACCGGCGGCCACGAGCAGGCCGACCACCACCAGCGCCACGCCCGTGCGGCACACCGCCGCGGTGGTCGCCTTCGGTCGCAGCTCGTCGCGGTAGGCGAAGAAGGTCCCCGAACGCCACCGGCTCGCGGCCCGGTCGGCGTGCCACCGGATCAGCCAGTTCAACGCGGGCGGGATGACCTGGGCGTTGCCGTACGCGGTGACCAGCCTGGCCTTGAGGTGCTCCCGCAGGCCCGCGGTCGCGCCGAGCCAGTCGCCCGCCACGTGCGGCCAAGCCTCCCGGAACCACGCCTCCACCTGCCCGTCGACGGCCCGCACGAAGTCCGTGCTCACCCAGTGACCGGGCGAGGTGATCGGCGCGGGCAGGTAGGGGAAGCCGTGCTCGGCCTCCTTGCGGACCAGCCGGGCGGTCTGCGCGGCGCGTTGCACGCCGAAGCTCAGGGCCAGGTACCCGCCGGCGATCGCGATCAGCAGCGGGATGACGGCACGACCCACCGACGGGGCGTCGAACAGGCTGATCACCCCGATCACCGCCAGTGCCGCGCCGCCGAGCAGCTTGGCCCACGTCATCGGCAGGACGGTGGGCGGCGAGTACAGCAGGTGGCGGGGTTGCGCGGGCTCGGGCTCGAAGAACTTCCAGGCCCGTCCGGCCCGATCCGGTTGCAGGCGCTCGAAGATCACCCGCTGGGCGTCGAGGGCGTCGAGGTGGTCCTGCAGCGCGCCGCCGAGGACCGCGCCGAGGTGCCGGAAGATCTCCTTCTGCAAGTCGCCCGGCAGCGCGCCGAGGCGGTTGAGGACCTGCTGGAGCGAGCCGGTGTCGAGCTGGCCCACCATCGCCTGGCTCCAGACGCACGACATCAGCTCGCGCACCACCTCCAACGCCGCCCGCCACCGGTCGACGGACGGGAAGGACGACGCGGCGTGGAGCGCGATGCCGAAGTTCTCGATCACCGTCGCGTCGAGCTCGTTCAGCGAGCGCTCGCTCACCACGGACAGGGCGTAGTAGTACACCATCCGGCTCGTCGCGTGACCGTCCAGCACCAGCCTGCGCAACAGCTTCTCGGCCTCGCGCGGCACGCCGCCCCGGAGGTGGTTGAGCGCGACCTCGAAGCGCCGCTCCGGCGGGTCGCCCTGGTTGACGTGGTAGGTGTTGTTGTTGGTGTGCAACGTCGAGCCGCGCAGGTCGTAGCCGACCTGCGTGCGCACGGAGGAGTTGTCGGCGGCGACGTTGTTGTTCACCATGTTGGGGAACGCGGCGCCCATCGGCGGAGGTGTCGGGTTCACCGGTGGTCCCCGTTGCGGAACGGGGACGCGTCCGCGCCGAAGCTGAAACCGACCTGCCGGCCGACCCGGGCGTTGTCGCGGGCCGTGTTGTGGTTGACCATCGTCGGCATCGCTCCGGCCGCCTCCCCCGGCGAGGACCGGTCACCCGAACCGGCGTCACCTGAAGCGGCGTCACGGGAACCGGTGTCACGCGGTCCGGGGTCGTGCGCGTCGAGCATCGCGGCGACGGCCACGGCGAACGCGGCGGCGTTGCGGGCCGCGAGCTGCTGGGAGCCGGAGCCGTCCGCCTCGTACTTGCCGCCGTCCGCGTGGTCGCTGATCGCCCGGATCGTCGCGGTCGGGATGCCGTTGTTGAGGTGGCCGGCCAGGGCGAACCCGGCGCTCTCCATCTCGACGGCCACGGCGTCGTTGTAGTGGTGCTGCAGGTGTCGAGCCGGGTCGGAGGTGCGCGAGTCGAGCAGGACGTCGCCGGCGGCGATCGGTCCGAAGTGGACGGCCGGGGCGTCCGCGCCCCCGTGGTCGGGCAGGGCCCGGAACCACCGGTCGTCGCGGGAGATCCGGCCCGCCACCTGCTCGATCGCGTGGGCGATGTCCCACGCGCGGGGCCGGCTGCGGAACTCCTCGTCCCTGCTCAGCCCACCGTGGTAGGCGTACACGCGGGTGCCCACCACGACGTCACCGAGGGTGAGGCGGTCGCGCAGCGCGCCCGCGATGCCGACGAACACCATGGCGGTCGGGGCGAACTCGACCGCGGCGCGCTCGGTGAGCGTCGCCGCCGTCAGGTTGCCCATGCCGGTCGCCGCGACGGCGATCCGGCAGCTCGGCTGTCGGGCGAGCACACCCACTTCGAACAACGTGCCGGCACCGTGACGCCGGGTGCTCAAGTCGGTCAGGTGGGCGAGCACCGCGTCGTATTCCAAGTGAAGCGCGGTCAATATCACGATCATCGGTCCACTCCATCGCGGTCCGTGTGACGGTTATATTGGAAGAAGTGACGGACATGGCGAAACCGCAGGTCTCGCCGGCTGTGCGAGCGCGCGAAGGCACACCGGGAATACGCACGCCAAGTGAAAGAAGACACGCCGATGCGGCGCAGCGGGACGTTAGTCCATGCGGCCGGACGTCGTCAAATTGCGAATATTTTCTACAAACAAAACCCTAGAACTGCGGAAATCCCGTTCCGGGCGTGCCGCCCTCCCCCGGCACCCGGCCTTCGCCCAGCCACGCCGCCAGCGCGTCACCGACGATGTCGCGGTGGTCGAACGCCACGCCCGCCGCGGGGTCGAGGAACTCGTGCAGGGAGATCCACCGCGCGGCACGGGCGTCGCTCGCGGCCACGGCGCGGGGCGCCCTCTCGGCGTAACCGCGGTAGGCGATGCTGACCACGTTCCCGCGCGGGTCGCGGCCCGGCGTGCCGTAGCTGCCCACCTCGGCCAGCCCGGTCGGGGCCACCTCGACCCCGGTCTCCTCGGCCAGTTCCCGCGCGGCGGCGACGCGCGGCGCCTCACCCGCCTCCACGAAGCCGCCCGGTAAGGCCAGGCAGGCGCGGAACGGCTGCTTGTCCCGTTCGATCGCGAGCACCGAGAGCACACCGCCCGGTTCCGCGAAGAGCACCACGTCCACGGCGAGGTCGCACGCGCCCCGCCGGCCGTCCTCGTTGTCGGTCATGCCGCCACACTAGGTTATTGTCAGACTGACAGCAACCCTGAGACGGTCGATCATCCTTCAGTGAAGCCAATTGTCACACTGACATCAACCAGTTGGCCGCAGTGCCGGTCATGCACCGGACTGGCGCGACCGCATCATCGGCGGTGACAGCCGCGTCGCGTCCCCGGCCCGGTAGAGCGCCGCCGGCCGGCCGCCCATCGTCGGGCGCTTGTCCCCCGTGGCGACGACGAAGCCGTCCGCGGAGACGACCTTGCGGTGGAAGTTGGGCGCGTCGAGCTCCACGCCCCAGACCGCCTCGTACACCGCGCGCAGCTCGGCAACGGTGAACTCCTCGGCGCAGAACGCCGTCGCGACGGTGGTGAACTGGAGCTCGTCGCGGGCCAGTTCGAGCGCGTCGCGCAGGATGTCGTCGTGGTCGAACGCGAGCCGCGTCCCCTCCGCCTCGTCCACCGGCACCCAGCGCGCCGCGCGGGCGTCGGACCCGGCGGTCGGGCGCGGCAGGTCGGGCGCGATGGCCAGGTAGGCGCACGTGATGACCCGGGGGTCGCGGGGGTCGCGGTCGGGGTGGGAGTAGACGCCGACCTGCTGCAGGTGCAACCCGGCCGAGTCCACCCCGGTCTCCTCGGCCAGCTCGCGGGCTGCCGTCTCGTCCAGGCTCTCCCGACCGCGCAGGAACCCGCCGGGCAGGGCGGGCATCCCGGCGAACGGCTCGTTCGCCCGCTCGACCAGCAGGACGTGGAGCCGGTGGTCCCGGATGGTCAGGATGACGAGGTCGGCGGTGACGGTGACCGTCTGCCGTGCGCGGCGCTGCGGTGACACGGGAGCAGCCTAGCTTCTTGTCGACTCGACAGGAAACCGGACCGACCGCCCCCGCGCCACCGCGTCGCGTTCAGCCGCGGATCACCGGGATGGTGATTCGGACGGGGGTGCTGCGGTGCGGGCCGGTGTTGGCGGCGTCGCGGTAGGTGCCGTCGGCCCGGTGGCGTTGGTAGGTGATGGTCAGGCGGGCCGGGCCGTGGCCGGTCGGGGTGACGGTCACCTGGTCGCCCCGGACGGTGACGGTGCCCGCGTCGGTGGGTGAGAGGTCCGCGCGCACCCGGTTCTGCGGGTTGGCGAGGGTGAACCCGGCTCCGCGCGCGCTCGTCACGTGGACCGTCGTGGTGGCGGTGCCGCCGGGACGCGGGTGGAGCACCCGGTCGTCCGTGCGGATCCTCAGCGGGCCCACGCCGGACGGCAGCGGTTCGTCCCCTGTGGACGCGTCGATGGACAGGCCGCCGTCGAGGTGCAGCCGGGAGGTGTACAGCGCCCGCGGGGACGTGGTGGACGGCCTCGCGTGGTGGACGTAGTAGAGCTGCCTGCCGTCCGGTGAGCCGATGACGCCGCCGTGCCCGGTCGAGTACAGGCCCTGCGCCGGGTCCTGGGACAGCACCGGGTTCGACGGGCTCTTGCGCCACGGGCCGAGCGGACCGGTGGCGGTCGCGTAGCCGACGCCGTAGAACTCGTTCTCGTAGTTGTTGGCCGAGTAGGTCAGGTAGTAGCGGGGGTTGCCCTGCGCGTCGACCGTCCTGATCGTGGTCGAGCCCTCCGCCCACCGGCGGTCCTTCTTGGCACCGCCCGACTTCGCGTGGTCGTCGACGTGCGCGTTCTCCCACTGCTGCTTGTCCGCGCCGTAGGAGACGATCGGCACGTAACCGTCCTTGCGGACACCGGGCGCGTCGTCCGGCGTGCGGTTGCTGTCGCGGTACGCGGGGGCGATGGCCGGCATGGTCCGGCCGGTCGGGTCGCGCCACCAGTCACCGGTCAGCTCGACGGCGTAGATGTTGGACTCCTCGACGTACTTGCCCAGGTCGGTGTCCCACACCCAGTTCCGGTAGGCGTTGCGCGAGAAGTACAGGTAGATCCGCCCGTCGGCGTCGAAGAAGACGTTCGGGTCGATGTACGGGATGTAGGTGCCCAGCGGCGCGGTCCGGCCCTCCTCCAGCGTGGCGGGCGGCTTCTTCTGCTCGGCGTCCATGATCAGGTTGACGTCGTGGTAGGCGGGGTCGTAGGGGAAGTAGTCCAGCGGCGCCTCCGCGATGTCGTGGAACGGCCCGGCCGGCGAGCGCGACACGGCGACGCCGACCTTGCACGGCTCCTCGAAGTCCGCGTACCGGAAGTGCTCGGCCACGCCGCGGTTCATCCTGGCCGCGTAGAACAGGAAGTACAGGCCGGTGTCGGCGTTGTGGTAGACCTCCGGCGCCCAGAACCAGTCGTGCGCCCAGTCGCCGTCCTGCCCGGCCCGCAGCGCGCCACCGGGCAGGTGCTCCCAGGTGGCCAGGTCGGGTGAGCGGTAGACGGCGAAGTGGTAGCCGGGGTCGGCGCCCTCCGTGGAGTAGGCGTAGTAGTAGCCGCTGGGGCGGTCGAACAGCACGAACGGGTCGGCACCGGGGGTGGTGGCGTCGTTGTGGAAGGTCGCGTCGGTCGTCCGGGCGGGGGCGGTCGCCCCGGCAGGGTCGGCGGTGGCGGTGGCGGTGATCGTGACCGGCAGGAGGAGCAGGGCCGCGAACGCGGCGACGAGCAGGGCGTTGCGTCGCATGGCTCCCATCTTGCCGCCGCACGGGACGCCCCGCTGCGCGGCGAAGATGTCCCCCGGCGGGTGGGGACCGCGGGGTGATCTTGCGGCGGCGCGTTCGGCGCGGCGGCGTCAGGTCCTCGACGCGGGAGGGGCGGCCGCCTTCACGATCCGCAGCACCGGGGCGGTTTCCACGGCCCGGATCGCGTCCAACGACCCGAGCCGCCGGGTCAGGTAGTTGTGCAGCGCCGCCGGGTCCGGGCAGAGCGCCTGGGCGACCAGGTTGGTCCGCCCGGTCGTGGCGGCGACGTAGGCCAGCTCCTCGTGCCGCGCCAGGTCGCGGGCGACCCGGTCGAGGTGGGCGGGCGCGACGGACATCCACAGCAGCGCCTGGGTCGCGCCGCCGAACCGGGCCACGTCCACCTCCACGTCGAAGAACAGCGCACCGCTGCCGTGCAACGCGCCGATCCGCCGCGCGACCGTCGCCGGCGACCACCCGGTAGCGGCGGCGAGGTCCGCGAGGCTCGTCCGGCCGTCCCGGCGCAGGGCGGCCAGCAGCTCGGCGTCGTCCGGGGTGACGGCGGCCGTCGTCGGCTCCACCTCCGTCGTCAGCGCCTGCTGCTGGTCCGGCGTGAGGACGTTCGCCCGACCGCGCCACGCCGTCGGCCCACCGCGGTACATGTGCAGCAGGTAGTGCGCCGACACCGCCGTGATGCCCGCCGTGCGCGGGATGTCGTGCAGCAGCAGGGAGTGCGCGTCGCCCTCGACGGGCGTGGTGACGATGGCGACGATCTCCGTGCCGCCGGACGCGAGCTTCACCCACGACGTGTCCGACCGCCGGGCCAGCGCGCGGGCGATCCCCTGGGCGGCGTGCGGACCGGCGACCAGGCGCGTCAGCCACTGCGCCTGCCCGTTGCGCGTCGGGTCGACCAGCCCGAGCACCCGCAACGACGCGTCGGCCCGCAACCTGCGGTACCGGCGGGCGATCGTCTGCGTCGACACGCCCAGCACGGTGCCGATGCGGGCGAACGACGCCCGTCCGTCGATCTGCAACGCGTGCACCAGAGCGCGGTCGACGTGATCCATGTCGTGCATTCTGACCCCGGAAGTGGAAGATTCGTTCATCCCGCCCCCGGAAGTGGAACGCGTCGGGCGGCGGAGCACACCATCGACGACGTGCTCATCGACACCCGTCACCGCCACCGTTGGCCGGCGCTCGCCACCCTGCTCACCGCCGAGGCCATGAACCTGCTCGACGCGACGATCGTCCAGGTCGCCGCGCCACGCGTGCACGCCGACCTGCCGGGCCCCGAGTCGGACGTCCAGTGGTTCAGCGCCGCCTACACGCTCCCCTTCGCCGTGCTGCTGATCACGGGTGGCCGGTTGGGCGACATCTTCGGGCGCAAGCGCGTCTTCCGGTGGGGCGTGGCCGGTTTCGTGCTCGCGTCCGCGGCGTGCGCCCTGGCCACCTCGGCGGACGTGCTGATCGTCGCCAGGGTGGTCCAGGGAGCGGCGTCGGCGCTGGTCGTCCCGCAGACCATCGGCCTGATCCGGGCGATGTTCGACGAGGACGAGCGCCCGAGGGCGCTGGGCGCGATCGGTCCGGTGATGGGGCTGGCCGCGGTGTCCGGGCCGGTGCTCGGCGGCCTGCTCAGCCAGGTGGACTGGCGGCTGGTCTTCCTGGTCAACGTCCCGCTAGGGATCGCCGTGCTGCTCACCTCCCACTGGCTGCCGGACGACCGCCACCCCACGCGCCTGGACGTCGTGGGCACGCTCCTCGTGGTGGTCGGCGGTGTGCTGCTGGTCCACCCGTTGATCGAGTGGCGGGCGAGCGCGTGGGTCGAGCTGGTGGCCGGGCTGGTGGTCCTGGTCGTCTTCGGGTGGCGGCAGCGCCGGGCCGCGGTTCCCCTGGTCGAGCTGAGCCTGTTCGCCACCCCCGGCTTCCCGCCCGCGCTGGTGGCCGTCTGCCTCTTCTTCGCCGCCACGACCGGCCTGCTGCCGGTCGTGGTCCTGCACCTCCAGCTGGACCTGCACGAGGGCGTCCTCGCCTCCGGGCTCGCCCTGCTGCCCTGGTCGTCCGGGCTGGCGCTGTCGTCGGTGGCGGCGGGTCGGCTCCTCCAGCGCCGCGGCCCGGGGCTGATGTTCGCGGGCCTGGCGGTGCTGGCCGTCGGTGTCGTCGGCACGATGTGGCACCTGCTCGTCGGGCTGGCCCTGTGCGGGGTGGGGGCGGGCCTGTTCACGACCGCCTTCTTCACCCACGCCCTGTCGATGGTCCGTCCGCACGAGTCCGGGTCGGCGGCCGGGCTGATCAACGCGGTGCAGCAGTTCGGCGGCACGCTGGGCGTCGCGGTGATGGGCACGGTCTACTTCGGCTCGGGCGTCCGCGACGCCTCGTGGGTCGCGGTCGTGCTGCTGGCCGCGACGGGCGCGGCCGCGTTCCGGCAGTGGCGGGCCACCCGTGAGCCGACGACCGCGCCCTGATCGACGGTGTGGCCCGAGCGGACGATTGACAGCGGTCCAGACCACGTCCCACCCTGATGGGAGCGCTCTCACGTCCGTCGCCGCGCACGTGGTCCCCGTCGGATCTCGACGATCAGGGAGGAACAAGGCGCATGCGAGTCCCACGACGACCTCTCGCCCTCGCGCTGGCGGTGGTCACCGCCCTCGGCGTGTTCACCACCCCCGCCGCGGGCGCCGCCACGAAGAAGGGCGTGAGCGTCAACAACCACCCCGGTGTCGCCACCGCCCTCGTCGACGTGCGGGCCGGTTGGTACTACACCTGGGCGTCCGACACCCAGGGTGTCACCACCCCCGCCGGCGTCGAGTTCGTGCCGATGATCTGGGGCGCGGGCGCGGTGGACGACGCGCAGCTCGCCCGGGCCCGGTCGCTGGGCACCACCCTGCTCGCCTTCAACGAGCCGGACCTGGCTGGTCAGGCGGCCATGTCGGTCGAGCAGGCGCTCTCCCTCTGGCCGCGGCTCCAGGCCACCGGGATGCGGCTCGGCGCACCCGCCGTCGCGTTCGGCGGCGACCGCGCGAGCGGTTGGCTCGACCGGTTCATGAGCGGGGCCGCCGCGCGCGGCTACCGCGTCGACTTCATCCCGCTGCACTGGTACGGCAGCGACTTCTCCACCGCCGCCACCGGGCACCTCCAGAGCTACGTCCAGGCCGTGTACAACCGCTACCACAAGCCGATCTGGCTGACCGAGTACGGCCTGATCGACTTCACCGGCTCCCAGCCGAGGTACCCGGACCAGGCGCAGCAGTCGGACTTCGTGCGCCGCTCCACCGCGATGCTGAACGGCCTGTCGTACGTGGAGCGGTTCGCGTGGTTCTCGCTGTCGACGCGCACCACCCCGACCGGCCTGTACGACGGCGCCACGCCCAACGCCACCGGCGTGGCCTACCGGTCCGTCCCTTGATCGTCCTGGAGGAGGAGCGATGCGCAAGTTCCTGTCCGCGGTGATCACCGTCGTCGCCGCCCTCACCGCGGTGAGCCCACCCGTCTCCGCCGCCGCCGACCACACGGTCACGTTCGTCAACCGTTCCGGTCGGCCGGTGTGGATCGGCAGCACCGTCAACGCCGACGGCTCCCGCGCCCTGACCGGCCTGCCCACCCTGCAGAACGGCCAGTCGGCCACCATCACCATCCCGGAGTCGAGCACGCCGAACCACTGGCGCGGCAAGTTCTTCGCCCGCCAGGACTGCACCGGCACGTCCGGCAGCACGTTCCGCTGCCGGGTCGGTGACTGCGGCCCGCTGGCGGACCGCTGCACCACCGGCGAGCAGCCCGCGAGCCTGGCGGAGTTCAACTTCGACCGCAACGACTGGCTCGCGCCCTGGTACAACGTCAGCTACGTCAACGCCTTCTCGCTGCCGATCACCATCGAGGCGCGCGACGGGGTGACGCCGCCGGGTTCCACCGAGTGCACCGCCGTCGGCTGCCCGGAGGACCTGCTGCCGTACTGCCCGCCGGAGAACCTGACCCGGTGGGCCGACGGCAGGCCGATGCTGTGCACCAACCCGAACCGCGACGCCCGGACCGCCTACAGCAACGCCCTGTCGTCCCGCTGCCCGAAGGCCTACGCGTGGTCCCGGCAGGACACCGAGCCGGGCAACCAGGTCGTCCGGCAGTGCCGCCAGTGCACCGGCTTCACCGTCACGTTCCACCCGGTGGCCTGATCCGGCACCCTCCGCGCCCGTGCCGCCTATTCCAGTACTAGAATAGGCGGCATGGCGCTGACGGACGGCGAGTTGACGGTGCTCGGGCTGCTGCTCGAACAACCCCGCCACGGGTACGACCTGGAACGGGTCATCGAGGAACGCGGGGTGCGGGCCTGGACGGCGCTCGGCTTCTCGTCGATCTACTACGTGCTCGACAAGCTGGCCAAGCGCGGCCTGGTCGAGCAGACCGGCCCACCGCCGTCCGGGAAGTCGCGAGCCACCTTCCGCGTCACCGAGTCGGGACGCGACCAGTGCCTCGCCGCCACGCGGGACGCGTTGGAGGAGGTGTCACCGGTGCGGGCGCGCGTGCTGATCGGCCTGGCCAACAGCCCCGCCCTGCCGGACGCGGAGGTGGCGACCGGCCTGGCCCGCCGGCTGGACGCGCTGCGGGCCACGCTCGCGGAGGTCCGGGCGGCTCGAGCCGACCAAGGACCCCTGCCCGCGGCGGCTGACGCCATCTTCGACCACAGCGAGGCCATGCTCACCGCGGACATCGGCTGGACCGGTACCGCGCTGCGCGCTTTCACGGAGGAGCACCCGGTGGACAAGTACGACGTCAAGAAGGCCCACAAGGCGCTCTACTCGCCGCCGTCGGACCGGTTCACGGTCGTCGACGTGCCGGAACTGCACTACCTCGCGGTGGACGGTCGGGGTGACCCGAACACCTCCACCGCGTACCGCGACGCGGTCGAGGCGCTGTACTCGGTGGCGTACGCGCTGAAGTTCGCCGCGAGGAAGGAGCTGGGCCGGGACCACGTCGTCGGCCCGCTGGAGGGGCTGTGGCGAGCGGACGACCCGAGCACCTTCACCGCGCGCCGCAAGGACGAGTGGGCGTGGACCATGATGATCAACCGGCCCGACTGGGTCACCGAGGACCTGATCGCCGCCGTGGTCGAGCGGGTGGCGGGGAAGAAGGACCTGCCGGCGCTCGGCCTCCTCCGATCGCTCACCCTCACCGAGGGCAGGTCCGTCCAGATCCTGCACGTCGGTTCCTACGACGACGAGGCGCCCACGTTGGAGCGCCTGCACCACGAGTACCTGCCCGCGAACGGCCTCACGTTCAACGGCGACCACCACGAGGTCTACCTCAGCGACGCCCGCCGGACCGCGCCGGAAAAACTCCGGACCGTCCTTCGGCAACCCGTCAGGCCCGTGTAGTCGACGATTCCGGTCGAGTTGGAAAATGCCGGGGAGATCCCCTTGCGACCTCCCCGGCGAGGCCCGCGGCGCTAGGCGAGGAATTCTTCGACTATCTTCAGCAGTTCGGCCGGTTTCTCGATCGCCGCCGCGTGGCCGGAATCGATCTCGACGTACTCGCTGCCCGGAATCGCTTCGTGGAACTGCTTCGCGTAGCGCACGGGGACCAACTGGTCGTGCTTCATCCCGACGACGAGCGTGGGCGCTTTGATGTTCCGCACGTGCTCGCTGATGTCGACCCGGCTCACCAGCTCGATCAGCTTGACCATTCCCTCGGACGGCATGAGCCCGGCGCGCAACCGGAGTCGATCGCCCGCGCTCATCGAATCCAGGTACTCGTCCGAGAGCACGTGCAGGAGCGTGTACTCGGCGAAGGCGTTCCCGTCCAGTTCGGCCAGGCGCAGCCACGTCCGCACCAGCAGGCGCTGCCACGGCTGGCGGTAGTGGACGAACCCGCCCAGCACCACCACGCGGCGGATCAGGTCCGGCTCCTTGCCGGCGGCCGCGGCGGCCACGACGGCGCCGGTGGAGATGCCGAAGAGGTCCACCGGGCCGCGCGCGGCGGCCTTCACCACCCCCAGCACCTGGTCGGCCAGCATGTCCACGTCCACCTCGCCGTCGGGGAGCGGGGTGAGGTGGCTGCCCGAGTAGCCGGGCACGATCGCGGTCCGGCGCGGTGTGAAGTGGTCGAGCAGGCTCGCGAAGCTCGTCTCAGGGTGGCCGGTGCCGCCGTGGATGAGCACGAGCTCCGGCCCCTGGCCGTCGCCCTCCACGTAGTAGCCCACCGGGATCCCGGCGACGTCGACGCTGCGCTCCTTCGTACTCAACATCCGTTTCCATCCCGTTCTGTCGGAGGTGCCCGTCGGACGGGTGTCACTTGGCGGCGGCGGACTGCTTCCCGGCCTGGTCGACGACCTCTCCGCCGCGTGACAGCCACCAGGTGAGGAACGCCGCGACCGCGGCGAACGCCGCGGCGATGGGCAGCAGGGGGACCGCGGAGCCGGCGGCGGTGAGGACGACGGCTCCGAGGACGCTGGACAGGAAGTTGGCCAGGTACGCGGCGGAGGTGTTCAGCGACGTCACGAGCGACGCGCCACCGGGAGCCGCGTAGGCGATGATGCGGTGCTGCTGCGGCCCGATGACGGAGTACGACACGACACCGCTGAGCGCCGTGGCGACCGCCACCAGGACGAACGTCTCCCGGATCGGGAGCATGAGCAGGAACACCGCGGCGACGCCGGTGGTCGCGCCGATGACGACGCGCCGCGGGTCGTAGCGGTCGGCCAGGGAGCCGGCCGCCAGGTTCCCCGCCGTGGCGGCGATCCCGAAGACCAGCAGCAGGAGCGCGAGCCGGGCCTGCTCGCCGCCGATGGCCGACGCGAAGACCGCGCTCATGTAGGTGAACGGCAGGAAGATGCCGATGAACGCCAGCAGCGTGACGACCAGGACCCGCAGGACCCGCCGGTCGGTCAGCGGCGCGATGCGCTGCCGCAGCGACGCGCCCTGGTCGAGCCGCACGGGCGGCAGCAGGACCGCGATGACGACCGCGACGACGGCGGCGACCCCGGCGACGAACCAGATGGCCGTCTGCCAGCCCCACGTCCCGCCGATGAGCGTGCCCAGCGGTGCGCCCAGCACCAGCGACAGCGTCGCGCCGGCGGTCACCATGGCGATGGCACGCCCGCGCCGCTGGTCGCCCGCGAGGTGCGCGGCCGTGGCCACGGCGCTCGCGATGAACAGCGCCGCGCCCGCGCCGGCGAGCACGCGGGACGTCAGGACCAGCCAGTAGACCTGCGCCGAGGCGGTCACGGCGTTGCCCACCGCGAGCAGCGCGACGCCGGTCACCAGGACCCGCCGGCGGGGCCACCTGCCCGTGAGCGCGGCGAGGACCGGACCGAACAGCGCGTACGCGATGGAGAACAGGCTCACCAATTGACCGGCCGCCGCGGTACTGACCTGCAACGTCCGGTTTATTTCCGGGAGAAGGCCGACGATGATGAATCCGTCGGTTCCGACCACGAATGCCCCGAGTGCCAGAATCGCAGTGCGCGCACGCCAGGGCTGCTCGACTGCGGTCTTGTCGTTCTCAGCCACCCCGATGCGACCTCCAAGCCAGATGACGGCATTTTCCGGTGTTCGACACCCCGTCCCCAGTATGGCAGTGCGGGCTCGTGCTCGCGTCACTCGGACGCGTGCCGATCACGTGCGGTGGCGTGCGTCGACATACGCGGCGCGGGATGGCCGATCGGATGTCGGAGAGCGATGAATGGGCGTCCGATACCGCTTCGTCCAGAATGGGCGGAACCATTGTCCCTCTCCGGGTCGCGCACGCCACGACGTCATCCGCGCGCCGCCGCGACGGCGCTGATCAGCCAGTTCCGCGGCACCCCGCGGGCCTTCCGCGGTGCGACGGCGTACGGCCAGCGGCTCTCCCCCGCACCGGGTTCCCCCGGCTGCTTGAGGTCGCGCACCGACCAGCCGCAGCGCTCCAGGAACCCCTCCGGGTCGTCGGTGCCGAACTGCCACGGCGTCCCGTCGTCCCGCAGCGACCGCAGGAACGGCTGGGTCATCGGGTGGCGCAGCGTGGTCGCGCTGGTCATGTCCACGACCAACCTGCTGTCCGGTGGGCAGGCGCCGGCCACCGTGTCGAGCAGCCGCTCGACCTGCTCCTCGGTGAGGAAGAAGAGCAGCCCCTCGGCGACCCACAGGGTGCGCCGGCCCGGGTCGAACCCGGCCGACTTCAGCAGGCCCAGCCAGTCCCCCGCCAGGTCGGCCTCGACGGGCACCGTCCGCACCCTCGGCCCGACCGCCAGCGCGGCCAGGCGCGCTCGCTTCTCGGCCAGCAGCGCGCCGTGGTCGACCTCGTAGACGGTGGCGCCGTCCGGCCAGTCGAGGCGGTGCGTGCGCGCGTCCATGCCGTTGGCCAGCAGCACGACCTGCCGGATGTCGGTCTCCCCGAGGATCCCGGTGAGGGCGTCGTCGATGTACCGGGTGCGCACGGCGATGAAGTCGGTCACGCCGGCGCCCCGGTACCGGTCCAGCAGCTCGAACCCGCGCGGTTCGGCCAGGTGCCGGGCGAGGTCGTCGCGGAACAGGCCGTCCGCGCGCTCGCCCTCCAGCGCACGGGCGGCCGCGGTCCACTGGGCGGTGTAGGAGATGTCGTCCACGCAGATGTCTTCCTTTGCTCGCGACGGTCCGCGGCTCGCGCGCACCGAACCGGCTCAGTGGGACAGGAAACGCTTCTCGATGGTGTCCAGCGTGCGGACGTCGTTGATGTCCAGGGAGTCCAGGTCGATCTCCACGCCGCTCGTCTCCTCGATCAGGAAGACGAACTCGACGAAGGAGAGCGAGTCGACCAGTCGGTTCTCGATCAGGTCCTCGTCGGGGGCGACGTCGGTCCGGCCCTCGTTCTTGGCGAGGACCCAGTCCTTGATGACGTCGATGCGCGTTGTCGCTCGCTCGGTCACGGATGACGCCTTTCTCCTGTGTGCGCGGCCGCCGCGACCGCCACGGCGTACGCGCCGTCGTGGGCGAGGCTGACCGATATCTCGGAGCTCAGTCGGGCGGCCTCGGCCAACCGCGCCGCGGTGCCGCGGAGGTGCACCACCGGCCACCTGCCGGCTCCGCCCTCCACCCGCATGGAGCGCCACGGCACCGGCCGGTCGCGTTCGTGGAACAGCTTGAAGACCGCCTCCTTGACCGCCAGGACCCCGGCCACGGCGCTGGGGTCCAGGCAGCCCTGTCGGGTGCAGGACTCGATCTCCTCCGGCAGGAGCATGCGGGTGAGCACCGGCCGGAGGTCGGGCTGGACGAGTTCCTCGGCGCGGGAGAGCAGCACGATGTCCACCCCCACCCGCGGCGCGCTAGACGAAGTGGGGTTCACGGAGTGCCTGCTCCACCACCGCGCGGGCCTGCCCGGCGCTGCCGTGGCGGTCGACCAGGACGGCCAGCCACCGCTCCAGCCCGAAGGCGACGCAGCCGGTGAACGCCGTGGAGCCGTCCGGCTCGACGGTGATCCGGCACCGCTCGCCGAAGAAGTTCCGGTGCGTGTTGACCGACGCGATGGCGAGGTCGTCCACCTGGAACTCGTACTTCACCGGTTGCACCCGCTGGAGCAGCGCGCGTGCGCCGTCGGCTTGGAAGAACGGGTCGCTCGCGGCCTCCACGGTGACGTCGAGGGACAGCCGCCCGAGGAACTCCTCGATGCGCTGCCGGAACCGGCCGATCACGGTCTGCGTGTGCTCGAACGACCCGATCGCGACGATCTCCCGCATCTGGAAGCTGAGCAGCCGGCGCAGGCCGTCGAACCGGCTCTCGTTGCGGAAGCAGCGGTTCACCAGCGTCACCAGCGTGTCCCGCGGCACCTGCCGGTCCTGGTGCAGCAGGTAGGCGGCGAAGCAGGTCGCGGTGGGCAGCCCGAGGTGCGGCCCGACCACCCGCTCCGGCGGGAACCGGCCCTCGGACGGACCGGGGGTGGGTGCCTCCAGGCCGCCGGCGACGAGGGCGAGGTGCGGGAAGTTCACGTAGAGGTCCAGGTTCGCCAGCTCGTCCACCGGGTAGACCGGCGGCGCGGAGATCTCGCCCGCGCCCGCGTCGGTCGCCCACCGGGCGAACGTGTCGTCCAGCAGCCGCAGCAGCGCGGTCTCCTCGGGGCCGAGGATGGCCAGGCCGCCGGTGATCCGGCTGCTGCCCACCTCGGTCACCGCGCGCCCGCCGGCGCGTCGTCGGAGGCGGCGCCGTCCCGCAGGAGGCCGTTCTTCGTGAGGAACGACAGCGTCTTGCGGAACACCTGCGCCTCGAACTCCGGCCGGCGCGGCCCGGTGAGCAGCCGACGCCGGACCTCCAGCGGGTTCGGGATGCCGGCGTCCCGGTAGACCTGCGGGTTGAACAGCGACTCGAAGCTGTAGGTCATGTACCGCTTGAGGTAGTCGCTGACCTGGTCCAGCTCCTCGGTCGTGGCCTCGCCGCGGAAGCCCTCGAACAGGATCCGCACCAGCTCCCGGCCGAACGCGATGTGCCGCGACTCGTCCTGGTGGTGGATGCGGTTGATCTGCCGGATGGTGTCGTCGAGCCGTTCGTCGGCCGCCATCCGGGAGTTGAAGTGGTCCACCAGCTCCTCGAAGATGAGGATGCGCGCGAAGACCAGCAGGCTGGCCGCGTTGCTCGGCGGGATGGTCTCCGCACCGCCCCGGGGCTGCTTGTAGATCTTCCCGCCGTACCGCAGGCAGAACTGGGCGAAGAACCACATGTGCTCGTTCTCCTCACCGATGAAGTGGTGGAAGAACTCCGACGGGGTGGCGAACTCGTCGGTGTGGATGCGCCTGGTGACCTCGATGAGCAGCTCGCGGATGCCGTGCACGTTGAGGCTGTAGAAGTTCACGCTCTCGAACTTGGACAGCCGGAAGAGCTGCTCCTGGCTCAGTTCCACGGCGATGTCGGTGCCGTGGGTGGTGGTGAGCTCCGGGCTCATCCACCACATCTGTTGCGGCAGCGCGTCCGGCCACTCGAACATCTGGTACGGGTTGTAGTAGTCCTCGATCGACATCGAGCTCAGCCGGTCCAGGATCTCCCGGAGCCGTTGGCTGTTGTCGATGAGCGCGCTCGTCATCGCGGACAATCCCTCCATTCGTGACATGACGTGCTCGGACTTCGGTTGCTCCCGGCGCGGGTCAGGCCCGACCGCCCGTCAGGGGTTCGACGGGTCGGCGGAGCCGGCGCACCGACTCCACCGCGGTCCGGCCGAGTCGGGCCGATCGTTCGTCCGTCGGCGCGTACTGGTCGAGCCGGTTGTTCAGCCGGGTGGACGTGTAGGCGAAGACGAGGCCGTCCTCGGGGACGGCGAAGACCAGTGCGCAGTCCTGCCCGTAGTGGCCGAACGACGCCACGTCCACCCCGGCCTGGGTGAGGTTGGGGTCGGGCAGCATGAAGCCGAGCGAGTAGGCCCGCTCCCGCGCGAACACGCGATCGGTCCCGCGCCGTTGCAGCCGGGTGGCGCGCTGCAGGGTCTCGGCGTTCCAGAAGCGCACCCCGTCGACCGGTCCGAGGGTCGCGGCGAACACCCTGGCCAGGGACCGCGCGGTGGAGACGGCGTTGCAGCCGGGCACCTCCGCGCTCAGGTAGCGCAGCGACTTCTCCGCGTTCAGCAGGTTCGGGTTCATCTGGGACCTGCTGAGCAACGAGGACTTGTCGCCGAGCAGGTGGATGATGTCGGCGGCCGTGCCGCTGCCCGCCGGGCCCGCCTCCTGGAACGGCTCGACCCGGGCGAAGTCCGTCGCGTCGATGCCGATGCGGACGTCGACGCCCAGCGGCTCCCGGAACTCCTCCCGGAACAGCTCGTCGACCGTCTTCCCGGTCGCCCGGCGCAGGTACTCGCCCACGCCCCAGCCGAAGGTCAGGTCGTGGTAGCCGTGGTCGGTCCCCGGTTCCCAGTAGGGGCGTTGCGCGGCGAGCGCCTCGACCGCCGGATCCCACTCCAGCACGTCGTCCACGGAGAGCCGGCGGTCGACGCCGATCAACCCCGCCTGGTGGCTGAGGAAGGTGGCCAGGGTGATCGAACCCTTGCCGGCGGCGGCGAACTCCGGCCACACCTCCGCGACGGGGCTGTCGATGTCGATCACGCCGCGCTCGTGCAGGGCGTGCGTGATGATCGACAGCAGCGCCTTGCTGACCGAGCGCACGTTCTGCAGCCGGTCGGGCTCCCGTCCCCGGGAGCGCAGGGAGACCCGTTCCTCGCCGTCGACGTAGACGCACAGCTCGCCGTTCGAGTCGTGCCCCTCCTCGTGGATCCGGTCGAACTCCTCCACCAGCGGGAGGAACTCGTCCGACGACGTGCCGGTGATCCGCTCCGAGTGCGCGGAGTCCCGACCTGCCCGCGGTCCGACCGTCGTCCCCATGTCGCCTCACACCTCCGTCAGGCGCTTCTCGATGTCGGCGGCCAGCTCGCCGAGCGTGGGCTTGTCGAAGCAGATCGAGGCCGGCAGCGGCACCGACAGGCGTTGCTGGAGCTTGTTCCTGATGGTGAGCGCGTTGAGCGAGTCCATGCCCGTCGTCGTCAGGTCGAGCTCGCCCAGCTCCTCGACGTCGTACCCGAGCACGCGGGCCACCACGTCCTGGCAGCACGCCATGATGTCGGCCGGGGTCGTCGCGGCCGGCGAGGTCGGCTCGGCGGCCGCCGGCCCGGACGCGCGGGTCAGGCCGGCGAGGACGGGGTTCGACGCCAGGTGGTGGTCGGGGTCCAGCTCGTGCCAGCGGGTCGGCAGCACGGCGACCTGTCCCGCCGACCAGCCCTCGATCGCGGCCCGCACGGCCGGCCGTCCCTCCTCGCGGGAGATCGTGCCGACGCCCTGGTCCTCCAGCCGGCGGAGGAAGTCGTCGTTGCCGGCCAGCACGCCGACGTCCGACCAGGACCCGAGGTCCAGGGACAGACCGGCCAGCCCGAGCGCCCGGCGGTGGCCCGCCAGCGCGTCCAGGAAGGTGTTGGCCGAGGCGTGGCCCGCCTGCCCGGGGTTGCCGAACAGACCGCCGTAGGAGGACGTCATCACGAAGACGTCGAGGTCGGGCGCGTGCTCGGCGGCGCCGCGGTGGAGGTTCCACGCGCCCTGCGCCTTCGGGCCGAGCACGCGCGCCATCCGGCTCCAGTCCGTCCGGTCGATGATCGCGTCGTCGATGACGCCCGCGGCGTGCACGACACCGCGCACGCCGGAGCCGTCCGAGGAGTACTCGACGAACAGCCGGTCGACCTGCTCCCGTGAGGTGACGTCGACCCGCTCGGTCCGGATGTCCGCGTCGTACTCCTGCCGCAGCCGCTCCAGCTCCTCGACCCGCTCCGGGGCGGGAGCCCTCCGACCGCCCAGGACCAGCTTCCTGGCGCCCAGCTCCAGCAACGCGTGCGCGCACTCCAGGCCGATGCCGGACAGGCCGCCGGTGACGAGGTACCAGCCGGTCGGGTCGAGGCGGGCGCCCGCGG
>NZ_JBFAAX010000068.1:0-21341 GCF_040639995.1 Actinosynnema sp. NPDC023658
GCCGGTGGCGGTTTCCGCCCCGGTGGCGGCGGCGGTGGCGCCCCGGCCGGTGGTGGCGGCGGTTTCCGCGGTCGTCCCGGTGGTGGCGGTCCCGGTGGTCGCGGCGGTGCCGCGGGTGCCTTCGGCCGTCCCGGTGGTCCGGCGCGTCGTGGTCGCAAGTCGAAGCGCCAGAAGCGCCAGGAGTACATGGACAACATGCAGGCGCCTTCGGTCGGTGGCGTCCGCCTGCCCAAGGGCAGCGGCGAGACGATCCGCCTGCCGCGTGGCGCCTCGCTGACCGACTTCGCCGACAAGATCAACGCCAACCCGGCTTCGCTGGTGCAGGTGCTGTTCCACCTCGGTGAGATGGTCACCGCGACGCAGTCGGTGTCCGACGAGATCCTGGAGCTGCTCGGCTCCGAGATGAACTACAACGTGCAGGTCGTGTCCCCTGAGGAAGAGGACCGCGAGCTGCTCGGGACGTTCGACATCACCTACGGCGACGACGCCGGCGGCGAGGAGGACCTCCAGATCCGTCCGCCGGTCGTGACCGTCATGGGTCACGTCGACCACGGTAAGACGCGCCTGTTGGACACCATCCGCACGGCGAAGGTGGCCGAGGGCGAGGCGGGTGGCATCACCCAGCACATCGGCGCCTACCAGGTGAACACGGAGCTCGAGGGCAACGAGCGACTCATCACCTTCATCGACACCCCGGGTCACGAGGCGTTCACCGCCATGCGTGCGCGTGGTGCGAACTCGACCGACATCGCGGTCATCGTGGTGGCGGCCGACGACGGCGTGATGCCGCAGACGGTGGAGGCGATCAACCACGCCCAGGCGGCCAACGCGCCGATCGTGGTCGCGGTCAACAAGATCGACAAGGAGGGGGCCAACCCCGCCAAGATCCGCCAGCAGCTCACCGAGTACGGGCTGGTCGCCGAGGAGTACGGCGGCGACACCATGTTCGTCGACATCTCGGCGAAGCAGGGCATCAACATCGACGGCCTGCTGGAAGCGATCCTGCTGACCGCCGACGCCTCGCTCGACCTGCGGGCCAACCCGGAGATGGAGGCGCAGGGCGTCGCCATCGAGGCGCACCTCGACCGCGGTCGCGGTCCGGTGGCCACGGTGCTGGTGCAGCGCGGTTCGCTCCGCGTCGGTGACTCGATCGTGGCGGGTGCCGCCTACGGTCGCGTGCGCCGCATGGTCGACGAGCACGGCGTGGACGTCACGGTGGCGACGCCGTCGCGTCCGGTGCAGGTCATCGGTCTGACCTCGGTGCCCGGCGCCGGCGACACGTTCCTCGTGGTGGAGGAGGACCGGGTGGCCCGGCAGATCGCCGAGCGCCGCCAGGCCCGCAACCGCAACGCGATGAACGCCGCGAAGCGCAAGCGCGTCAGCCTGGAAGACCTGGACGCCGCGCTGAAGGAGACCAGCGCCCTCACCTTGATCATCAAGGGTGACAACTCGGGTACCGTCGAGGCCCTCGAGGACGCGCTCATGAAGATCGAGGTCGGGGACGACGTCGAGCTGCGGGTCATCCACCGCGGTGTCGGTGGCATCACCGAGGGCGACATCAACCTCGCCGTCGCGGGTAGCGCCATCGTCCTGGGCTTCAACGTCCGGGCCGAGGGCAAGGCGACCGAGCTCGCGAACCGCGAGGGCGTGGACGTCCGCTACTACACGGTGATCTACCAGGCGATCGACGAGATCGAGCAGGCCCTGAAGGGCATGCTCAAGCCGGAGTACGAAGAGGTCCAGCTGGGCCGCGCGGAGGTCCGCGAGGTCTTCAAGTCCTCCAAGGTCGGCACGATCGCGGGTTGCCTCGTGATGTCCGGCGAGATCCGGCGCAACGCCCGGGCCCGCCTGCTGCGCGACAACAACGTCGTGCAGGAGAACCTGCCCATCAGCTCGCTGCGCCGGTTCAAGGACGACGCGACCGAGGTCCGCGAGGGCTTCGAGTGCGGTCTGACGCTCGGCAACTACAGCGACCTGAAGGTCGGGGACATCATCGAGACGTTCGAGATGCGCGAGAAGCCGCGCGCCTGATCGTCGTCAACCAGGTGCGGGGCCGTCGTCAGCGGCGGCCCCGCACCCCTGGACACCTGGTGATCATCTGTGTTCGTTGGTGCCCTTGAGCTGGACGTGCTGCTCGGCGACGTCCACTCGTTGAAGCAGAAGCGGTCCGTGGTCAAACCGATCGTGGCCGAGCTACGCCGCAGGTTCGAGGTGTCCGTCGCTGAGGCGGGCCACCTGGACCTGCACCGCCGCGCCCTGATCGGGGTGGCGGCCGTCGCCGCCGACGCCGAGCACGTGAGGGACGTCATGGCCGCCTGCGAGCGGCTGGTGGCCGGACGGCCCGAACTGGAACTTCTCTCCGCCCGGCACAGGCTGGTCGGGCCGGAGGACGACTAGCAACGTCGCCCCGCGAGGCGACGAATCGCAACGACAGGAGGGGAGCGCCGTGGCCGACCAGGCACGGGCTCGCAAGCTGGCCAAGCGGATCTCGCAGATCGTGGCTTCCGCGTTGGAGCACGAGGTGAAGGACCCGAGGCTGGCCCGCGTCACGATCACCGACACCAGGGTGACCGGCGACCTGCACGACGCGACCGTCTACTACACCGTGCTCGGTGAGAGGCTCGACAGCGAGCCGGACCTGGTGGGTGCGGCCGCGGCGCTGGAGAGCGCGAAGGGCGTGCTGCGCACCATGGTGGGGCAGCAGACCGGTGTGCGGTTCACGCCGACCCTGACGTTCGTCACCGACACCGTGCCCGACGAGGCGCGTCGGATGGACGAGCTGCTGGCCAAGGCGCGTGAGCTGGACGCCGAGGTGGCGCGCATCGCCTCCGGCGCCGAACCGGCGGGCGAGCCGGATCCGTACAAGCCTCCGCGTGACGCGGAGGACGGCGCGGACGCCGACTAGCGTTCTCCTCGTGCACACCGAGCCGAGCTTGAACGACCCGAGCGCGTCCGACGGTCCCCGCCGGTCCGACGACATCAGCGCGGACCTGGCCGAGGCCGCCCGCGTCCTGTCCACCGCCACCGACGTCACGCTGCTGGCGCACGTGAACCCCGACGCGGACGCGTTGGGCAGCGCGCTGGCGCTGGGGTTGGTCCTGCACCGCCGGGGCGTGGCGGTCCGGGTGTCGTTCGGCGCCCCCGACGAGGTGCCGGAGACGTTGCGGGACCTGGACGTGGCGGGCCTGCTCGTGCCCGCGTCCGCCGTTCCCGCCGCGCCTCCCGTGCTGGTCGCGCTGGACGCCGGCAGTGTCCGGCGGCTCGGTCCGCTGGCGGATCGGGTGTCCACGGCCGGTGTGGTCGTGGTGCTGGACCACCACGTGTCGAACCCGGGGTTCGGGCACGTCAACGTGGTGGACGACCGGGCCGAGGCGACCGCTCTGGTGGTGCTGCGGCTGCTGGACGAGCTGGGCGTGGAGCTGGACGAGCCGGTGGCCCGGTGCATCTACGCGGGTCTGGTGACGGACACGCGGTCGTTCCGGCACGCGTCGGCGGCCACGCACGAGGTGGCGGCCCGGCTGCTCGCCGCCGGGGTGGACGCCGAGGCCGTGGCCCGGCCGCTGATGGACTCCCACCCGTTCGGGTACCTGGGGATGTTGGCGAAGGTGCTGAGCCGAGCCCGCCTGGAGCGCGACGCCGCCGGCGGCCTGGGGTTCGTGCACGCCGTCGTGACGTTGGAGGACGCCTCCGGGCTGCGGCCCGAGGAGGTGGAGAGCGTGGTCGACCTGGTGCGCACCACGGCCGAGGCCGAGGTGGCGGCGGTCCTGAAGGAGCTGCGGCCGCTGTCGTGGTCGGTGTCGTTGCGCGCGGTGAGCGCGGTGGACGTGCGCGAGGTGGCGCAGCTGCTCGGCGGCGGTGGTCACCGGTTGGCCGCGGGCTTCACCGCCAGTGGTCCGGCCGACGAGGTGCTGGCGAACCTGCGTGCCGCCCTGGAGACCGTCGCCGCGTCCTGAGCGTTCAACTCGGGTGTTCCGAACGTAGGACACGCGTGACGCGGACGTAGGACACGCGCGTTCCGGACGTAGGACACGCGCGGGGGTCTGCGTTCGGGACAGGTGAGGGGTTGTGGTGCAGGAGGAGCGGGTTCCGGCCCGGCGGGTGGTCGGCTTGGCCGCGCCCGCCCTGGTGGTGCTGGCGGCCGAGCCGCTGTACGTGCTGGTGGACACGGCGGTCGTCGGGCACCTCGGCGCGCTGCCGCTGGCCGGGCTCGCCCTGGGCGGCGTGGTGTTCACGCAGGTCGCGACCCAGCTGACGTTCCTCTCCTACGGCACCACGGCCCGCACGGCCCGGCTGTTCGGCGCCGGGCGGCGGGCCGAGGCGGTCGGGGAGGGCGTCCAGGCGACGTGGCTCGCGCTGTTCGCGGGCCTGGTGGTGATCGTGCTCGGCCAGCTGTTCGCCGGTCCCGCCGCCCGGTTGCTGGCCGGCGGGGGCGAGGTCGCGGACAACGCCGTCGCGTGGCTGCGGATCGCGTTGTTCGGCGCCCCGTTCGTGCTGGTCACGATGGCCGGCAACGGGTGGATGCGCGGCGTGCAGGACACCCGCCGCCCGCTGCGGTACGTGCTGGTCGGCAACGGCATCTCGGCCGTGCTGTGCCCGGTCCTGGTGCACGGCGCGCACTGGGGGCTGGAGGGCTCGGCGGTCGCGAACGTGGTCGCCCAGGTGCTGTCTGCCGGGCTGTTCTTCCGGGCGCTGCGCAGCGAGCGGGTCAGCCTGCGGCCGGACCGCCACCGGGTGCGCGCCCAGCTCGGCCTCGGCCGTGACCTGGTGCTGCGCAGCCTCGCGTTCCAGGCGTGCTTCCTGTCCGCCGCGTCCGTGGCCGCGCGCACGTCGGTCGGCGCGGTCGGCGCGCACCAGGTGGTGCTGCAGCTGTGGACGTTCCTCGCGCTCGTGCTGGACTCACTGGCGATCGCCGCGCAGTCGATCGTGGGCGCGGCGCTGGGCGCGGAACGCCGGGAGCAGGCACGTCGGTTCGCCCGGCAGGTGACCGGGTACGGGCTGTGGTTCGGCGTGCTGCTCGGGGTCGTGTTCGCGGTGCTGTCCGGCCCGCTGCCGCACGTGTTCACCAGCGACCGGGCCGTGCTGGAGGAGGTGCCGCACGCGTGGTGGTTCTTCGTGGCGTTGCAGCCGATCGCGGGCGTGGTGTTCGCGCTGGACGGCGTGCTGCTCGGCGCGGGTGACGCGAGGTTCCTGCGGACCGCGACGCTGGCCTCGGCGGCGCTGGGGTTCCTGCCGCTGGTGTGGGCGTCCTACGCGTTCGGCTGGGGGCTGGTCGGGATCTGGAGCGGGCTGTCGGCGTTCATGGTGCTGAGGCTGGTGCTCGGGCTGGCGCGGGCCCGTTCGGGGAAGTGGGCGCGGATCGGCGTGGCGTGACGAGGGGCACCCCCAGGAATCGTTAACAGTAGGCAACTGTTTCTCGATACTGGGGGTGCCGCCGCACGGACACCGAGGAGATCTGCTTTGCCGGTCGATCGCGCCACCAAGCAAGCGTGGCTGATCTGGTCAACCGCCGTCGTCGTCTACGTCGCCGCCCTGTTCCACCGCACCTCGCTCGGCGTGGCGAGCCTGGAGGCGAGCGACCGCTTCTCCGTCGGACCGGCGGCGTTGGGCACGTTCACGGTGTTGCAGATCGGCCTCTACGCGCTGATGCAGATCCCCACCGGCCTGCTGGTGGACCGCTTCGGCCCGCGTCGCGTGCTGACCGCCGCCGCCCTGCTGATGGGCGCCGGCCAGGTGCTGTTCGCGCTCGCCGAGTCGTACCCGCTGGGCCTGGCCGCGCGCGCGGTGCTCGGCGTGGGCGACGCGATGACGTGGGTCAGCGTGCTGCGACTGGCCGCCGCGCACTTCCCGCCCCGCCGGTTCACCGTGGTGATGACGCTGTCCGCGGCGCTGGGCGGCGCGGGCAACCTGGTCGCGACCGTGCCGCTGACGCTGCTGCTGGACGACGCGGGCTGGACGGTGACGTTCCTGATCGCGGGCCTGGTGACGGCGTCGTACGCGGCGGTCGTCGCGTGGCGGGTCCGCGAGGCGCCCGACGGCGTGCCGCAGCCGGTGGTCGAACCGGTGCCGCTGCGCGCGTTGGGCGCGCGGGTGCGCGAGGCCTGGCGCGAGCCGAGCACCCGGCTGGGGTTCTGGGTGCACTTCACGTCGATGTCCGCGCCCGCCGTGCTCGGCCTGCTGTGGGGCTTCCCGTACCTGGTCGAGGCGCAGGGCCTGTCGCGGCCGTCGGCGTCGGCGGTGCTGAGCACCCTGGTGCTGGTGGCGGTCGTGACCGGGCCGGTGATGGGCACGGTGATCGGGAACCGGCCGGAGTGGCGGATGCCGATCGTCGGCACCTACCTGGCCGCGGCCGTGGTGTGCTGGGCGGTCCTGCTGGGCTGGCCGGGCGGTGTGCTGCCGACGCCGCTGCTGTACCTGCTGTTCGCGGTGCTGGCGGTGGGCAACCCGGTGTCCGGCGTGGCGTTCGCGCTGGTGCGCGACTACAACCCGCTGCACCGGGTGAGCACGGCGACCGGCGTGGCCAACGTCGGCGGGTTCGGCGCGGTCACGTTCACCGCGCTCGTCGTGGGCGTGGTGCTGGACCTGGTGGAGCCCGCTGTCGCGACGCCGCAGGCGTACCGGATCGCCTTCTTGTCGGTGGTGGCGGTGCTGGTGGTGGGCGTGTGGCGCACGGTGGTGTGGTGGCGACGGGCGCGCGCTGCGGTGTTCGCCGCCGAGGACCGCGGTGAGAGCGTGCCCGTGCACCTGCGCCGACGCCGTTGGGACGTCACGGCCGGCCGGGCTGACGGGAGGACGCTGGTCGAGGCCTAGGATCCTCGTCCGTGTCCGCATCCTCTGGTGTTCGCTCCTCCGGGCCCGTCCCGCCCGGTCTCGTCGTGATCGACAAGCCCGACGGCATGACCTCCCACGACGTCGTGGCCAGGGTCCGCCGCATCCTCGGCACCCGCAAGGTCGGGCACGCGGGCACGCTCGACCCGATGGCGACCGGCGTGCTCGTGCTCGGCATCGAGCGGGCCACGAAGCTGCTGGGCCACCTGGCGCTGGACAGCAAGGCGTACCTGTCGACGATCCGGCTCGGTTCGTCCACCACGACCGACGACGCCGAGGGCGAGGTGCTGTCCACGGCCGACGCGTCCGATGTGGACGAGGACGCGATTCGGGCCGGGGTGGCGAAGCTGACCGGCGCGATCGAGCAGGTGCCCAGCGCGGTGAGCGCGGTCAAGATCGACGGCAAGCGGGCGTACGCGCGGGTCCGGGCCGGCGAGGCGGTGGAGATCCCGGCGCGACCGGTGACCGTGCACCGCTTCGACGTGCTGGCGATCCGCCGCGAGGAGGCCGCCACCGAGCTCGACGTGATGGTCGAGTGCTCGTCCGGCACCTACGTGCGCGCGCTGGCCCGCGACCTGGGCGCGGACCTCGGCGTCGGCGGTCACCTGGCGGCGCTGCGCCGCACCCGCGTCGGTCCGTTCGACCTGCGCGTGGCCAAGACCCTGGAGCAGCTGGAGAGCGCGCCGGGCCTGTCCCTGGACCTCGACGCCGCCGTGTCCACCGCGTTCCCCCGCCGTGAGATCGCGCCCCGCGAGGCGGTGGCCCTCTCGCACGGCCAGCGCCTCGCCGCCGGTGGCCTGGACGGCACGTACGGCGTGTTCGGCCCGGACGGGCACGTCGTGGCGCTGGCGAAGGACGAAGGTCCGATCGCCAAGCCGTTGGTGGTACTCACCCCGGTCGGTTAGGGCCTACCGTGGGATTCATGGCGAGATGGGTGTGGCCCGCCGCGGCCGGTGTGGTGACCTCGGCCACGGGAGTGGCGATCAACCTGGCCACGGACGGCCGCGCGAACCCGTGGGCGTGGGCGGCGGTCGTGCTGCTCACCGCGTTGGGCGTGGTCATCGCGCTGCGCGTGCAGCCGGAGGCGCCGACGGCCCCGCCCGCCACCGGCGCACCGCCCGCCGCCGAGGACCCGCCGAAGCCGCAGGAGCCGACGACGACCGTGCACAACAGCGTCAGCGGCACCGTCAACGGCAGCCTGGTGCAGGGCGGCACCTTCGGCGCGGTCACGATCAACTCGCCCACCACCGTCAACCAGACCGCCATCGCCCGCGACGGCAGCACGATCCACCAGGCCGGCCGGGACGTCCGCCGCGACTAGGAACGGCCTTCGGAGGGCCGGACGCGTACGTCGGGTCCGGGCCTCCCGGTCGGCCGCTCCCCGTAGGCTTGCCGGCGTGCAACGCTGGAGAGGGCTGGACCACCTGCCGAGCGGCTGGGGTCGCTGCGTGGTGACCATCGGCGTGTTCGACGGGGTCCACCGCGGGCACCAGGCGCTGATCGACCGGGCCGTCGGCCTGGCCGCGGACCGGGGTGTGCCGAGCGTCCTGATCACCTTCGACCCGCACCCGTCCGAAGTGGTCCGACCGGGCAGCCACCCGGCCCAGCTGACGAGCCTGCGCCGGCGTGCCGAGCTGGTCGAGGGCCTGGGCGTGGACGTGTTCTGCGTGATCCCGTTCACCGCCGAGGTGGCGCGCACCCCGGCCGACGAGTTCGCGCACGAGGTGCTGGTCGACCGGCTGCACGTGGCGGCCGTGGTGGTGGGCGAGAACTTCACCTTCGGCCACCGGGCGGCCGGGAACGTGGAGCTGTTGCGGGAGCTGGGCAAGCGGTTCGGCTTCGTGACCGAGGGGGCGGATCTCGTGACCGACGACGGTGTGACGTACTCGTCGACCTACATCCGGGCGTGCATCGACGCGGGCGACGTGGCCGCCGCGGCGCAGGCGCTCGGCCGGCCGCACCGGCTGGAGGGCATCGTGGTGCGCGGCGACGGCCGCGGCAAGGAGTTGGGCTTCCCCACGGCGAACCTGTCCACCACGCGGTTCGCCGCCGTGCCCGCGGACGGCGTGTACGCGTGCTGGTTCGTGCACGGCTCGGGCCGCCGCCTGCGGGCCGCGGTGAGCGTGGGCACCAACCCGACGTTCTCCGGCCGGGAACGGCGGGTCGAGGCGTTCGTGCTCGACGTGGACGAGGACTTCTACGGGCAGCGCGTGGCGCTGGACTTCGTGGACCGCCTGCGCGACATGGAGAAGTTCGACAGCGTCGAGTCGCTGCTGGAGCAGATGCACCGCGACGTCGCCACGACCCGCGAACTCCTCGACGACCGGGACGACGTCTGACGGGTTGAACCAGGTGGGTGGAACCAGCCGTGCGCCACCCGACGACCTGGCAAGATGCCTGTCACGTCCGTCGGGCAGGGGAGAGGCGAAGGTGGAGGACCACAAGATCGTCCAGCGCAATCTCGCGTTGCAGCGGGAGTGGTACGGAGAGCCCCTGGGCGACCGGGTGCGTCGGCTCGTGGTTGCGTTCAGCGTCTCTCAGGCCCAGCTCGCGGACGTGCTGGGCATCAGCGCCCCCATGCTCAGCCAGGTGATGAGCGGTCGTCGGGCCAAGATCGGCAACCCCTCCGTGCTGGCCCGGATGATCATGCTGGAGCGCAAGGTCCTCACCCCCGACGTGGCCTCCGGCTCGCCCGAGGCGTTGCAGCGCGCGCTGGAGGACGTCCGCCAGTCGAAGCCCACGGTGAGCCGCGACTCACTGCCGGTGAACGGCACCGACGACGAGGCCGTGGTGTTCCCCTTCCTGCGCCGCCTGGCCGACCGCCGCGAGCTGTCGCAGGCCGCCGACGTGCTGGGCGAGGACTTCCCCGCCCTGGCCGAGCTGCTGCGCCGCGCGGGCAAGGTCCGCGACGCCTGACGCGCGCCCGGCACCCGACGCGCTCGGCACCCGACGCCGGCCGCCACCCCGACCCGAAGTCGAGCCCGAACCCGTGAGCCTGTTCTCCGCCCTCTTCCCTCCCGCCGACGTCGTCGAGGAGCTGCACGACGCCCTGCGCCCGCTCCGCTCCGCGCACCCCCGGCTGCGCTGGCTGCACCCGGCGCGCTGGCACGTCACCGTCCGGTTCTTCGGTGAGGCCGAACCCGCCGGTCAGCTCGACGGGCTGGACCGCGTCGCCGCGCCCGTGCTCAGGCTGCGCGGCAGCGGCACGTTCCGGCAGGTGCTGTGGATCGGCGTGGACGGTGCGCTGGACGAGCTGGGCGAGGCGGCCCGCGTGCCGGCGGACTGGCGACCGCACCTGACCGTCGCCCGCGGCGCCGTGCTGCCGCACGTGGAGTTCACCGGTCGTGAGTGGACCGCCACCGAGGTCTCGCTAGTCCGCAGCCACCCGGCCGAGGGTTACGCGGTGCTCGAGCGGGTGCGCTTGAGCACGTCAAACGCGTAGCGCGCGGCCACTGCTGGTAACCTCGACATTTGGGTCTGGCTGCGGTCCGTGGCGGCCAGCACCGACTACCCCGCTCACGCGGGGCCGCACGGCACTTAACCAGTACAAGGAGTAGCGACCACGTGGCACTGACCACCGAGCAGAAGAAGACCATCCTCACCGAGTACGGCGTCCACGACACGGACACCGGTTCGGCCGAGGCCCAGGTCGCGCTGCTGAGCAAGCGCATCGCGGACCTGACCGAGCACCTGAAGAAGCACAAGCACGACCACCACTCGCGTCGTGGTCTGCTCCTGCTGGTCGGCCGCCGCCGCCGGCTGCTGAACTACCTCCAGAAGGTGGACATCCAGCGCTACCGCGACCTGATCGGTCGGCTCGGCCTGCGCAGGTGAGGCGTGCCGAGGGGGAGTGACCACCACGGTCACTCCCCCTCGGCGTCATCGACAACAAAGACGAGGGAAGCACGCGCGGCGCACGGGACGACAGTTCGCCGGTCCTCGGTAGTGGCCCCCTGGTAGAGGAAACCCCAGGGGACTTCGATCGAAGACCGGCCTCGTCCGAACCGCGATCCCGCGCCTGAGCGCGCTGTGACCCGCATGACGAGGAGTACCCATATGACGGACATCGAGGTCCACGAGACTTCCGCTGTGATCGACAACGGTCGGTTCGGCACCCGCACCATCCGCTTCGAGACCGGTCGCCTGGCCCGCCAGGCGGCGGGTTCGGTCGTCGCCTACCTGGACGACGAGACGATGCTGCTGTCGGCGACGACGGCGTCGAAGCACCCCAAGGAGCACTTCGACTTCTTCCCCCTCACGGTGGACGTCGAGGAGCGCATGTACGCCGCGGGCCGCATCCCCGGCTCGTTCTTCCGCCGCGAGGGTCGCCCGTCGACCGACGCGATCCTCACCTGCCGGCTGATCGACCGCCCGCTGCGCCCGTCCTTCGTGGACGGTCTGCGCAACGAGATCCAGGTCGTCATCACGGTGATGAGCCTGAACCCGCAGGACCTGTACGACGTCGTGGCGATCAACGCCGCGTCCGCGTCCACGCAGCTCGCGGGCCTGCCGTTCTCCGGTCCCATCGGCGGCGTCCGGGTGGCGCTGATCGAGGGCCAGTGGGTGGCGTTCCCCACCCACGAGCAGCTGGAGAAGGCCGTGTTCGACATGGTCGTCGCCGGCCGTGTCGTCGGTGACGACGTCGCGATCATGATGGTCGAGGCCGAGGCCACCGAGAACGTCATCGACCTGGTCGGTGAGGGCGCGCAGGCGCCGACCGAAGAGGTCGTGGCGGCGGGCCTGGAGGCGGCGAAGCCGTTCATCAAGTCGCTGTGCGAGGCGCAGGCCCAGCTGGCGCAGGTCGCGGCGAAGGCCACCGGCGAGTTCCCGACCTACCCGGCCTACCAGGCCGACGCCTTCGAGGCCGTCGAGCAGGCCGCGTCGGCCGAGCTGGCGCAGGCCATGACCATCGCGGGCAAGCAGGAGCGCGAGTCCCGCATCGACGAGGTCAAGGCGTCGGTGCTGGAGAAGCTGGCCGAGCAGTTCGAGGGTCGCGAGAAGGAGGTCGGCGCGGCGTTCCGCTCGCTGACCAAGAAGCTGGTCCGCCAGCGCATCCTGCGCGACAAGGTCCGCATCGACGGTCGCGGCCTCACCGAGATCCGGTCGCTGTCGGCCGAGGTCGAGCTGATCCCGCGGGCGCACGGCTCGGCGCTGTTCGAGCGCGGCGAGACCCAGATCCTGGGTGTCACCACGCTGAACATGCTGCGCATGGAGCAGCAGATCGACTCGCTGTCCCCGGAGACGCACAAGCGCTACCTGCACCACTACAACTTCCCGCCGTTCTCCACCGGTGAGACCGGCCGCGTGGGCTCGCCCAAGCGCCGCGAGATCGGCCACGGCGCGCTGGCCGAGCGGGCGCTGATGCCCGTGCTGCCCAAGCGCGAGGAGTTCCCCTACGCGATCCGCCAGGTGTCCGAGGCGCTCAGCTCCAACGGCTCGACGTCCATGGGCTCGGTCTGCGCGTCCACGATGTCGCTGCTGAACGCCGGTGTGCCGCTGAAGGCGCCGGTCTCGGGCATCGCCATGGGCCTGGTGTCCGACGAGGTCGACGGCAAGACGGAGTACGTCGCGCTGACCGACATCCTCGGCGCCGAGGACGCGTTCGGTGACATGGACTTCAAGGTCGCCGGCACCAAGGAGTTCGTCACCGCGCTCCAGCTCGACACCAAGCTCGACGGCATCCCGTCCGACGTGCTCGGTGCGGCCCTGGGCCAGGCCCGCGACGCGCGCCTGACCATCCTGGAGGTCATGGCCGAGGCCATCGACAGCCCGGACGAGATGAGCCCGTTCGCGCCGCGCGTGACGTCGGTCAAGATCCCGACCGACAAGATCGGCGAGGTCATCGGCCCGAAGGGCAAGATGATCAACTCGATCACCGAGCAGACCGGTGCCGACATCTCCATCGAGGACGACGGCACGATCTACGTCGGCGCGGCGGACGGCCCCTCGGCCGAGGCCGCGATCGGCCTGATCAACGCGATCGCGAACCCGCAGCTGCCGAAGGTGGGCGAGCGCTTCCTGGGCACCGTGGTGAAGACCGCGGCGTTCGGCGCGTTCGTGTCCCTGCTCCCCGGCAAGGACGGCCTGATCCACATCTCCAAGCTCGGCAACGGCAAGCGGATCGCCAAGGTCGAGGACGTGGTCAAGGTCGGGGACAAGCTCCAGGTGGAGATCGCTGACATCGACCAGCGCGGCAAGATCAGCCTGGTCCTGGTCAACGACGACGCGGAGTCGGCCCCGGCCGGCGACGCCCCCGCCCAGGACACCGCACCCGCCGAGGCCCCTGCCCAGTGAGTGCTGGTCCAGTGACGACGAGCGTCAACGGGACGGCCGCGGGTGCTTCTGGCACCCGCGGCCGTCCGCTTGCGCGCAGGCTCGGGCACCTGCAGAAGCCCGGCAGCACGGTGGCGCTGGAACGCGGTGACGCGGGCGTGGCCGTGCGGCGCAGCGTGCTGCCGTCGGGCCTGCGGGTCATCACCGAGCGCATCCCCGGCGTCCGCTCGGCGTCGGTCGGCCTGTGGGTGCAGGTCGGGTCGCGCGACGAGCGGATCGAGGTCGCGGGCGCCGCGCACTACCTGGAGCACCTGCTGTTCAAGGGCACCGCGCGCCGGACGGCGGCGGAGATCGCGGAGGAGATCGACGCGGTCGGCGGCGAGCTGAACGCGTTCACCGCCAAGGAGCACACCTGCTACTACGCGCACGTCCTCGACGAGGACCTGCCGCTGGCGGTGGACCTGGTGTGCGACGTGGTCTTCGACGCGCTGTGCGAGCCGCGCGACTTCGAGACCGAGCGCGGCGTGGTGCTCGAAGAGATCGCGATGCGCGACGACGACCCGGAAGACCTGCTGCACGACGCGTTCCTGGAAGCCCTGATGGGCGGACACGTGCTGGGCCGCCCGGTGCTGGGCACCGAGCAGTCCATCGGGGACATGGACCGGAACGCGTTGTTCGGCTTCTACAAGAAGCGCTACACGCTGCCGCGGATGGTGCTCGCGGTGGCGGGCAACATCGACCACGCGCAGGTGATGCGCCTGGTGCGCAAGCAGGTCGGTGACCGGCTCGACCGCGTCGGCACGCCCGTCGCGCCGCGCGTGGGCCGCGCCCGCATCCCCGGTTCGCGCGGGCTGGTGCTGCACTCCGACGACACCGAGCAGGCGCACCTGATGCTGGGCGTGCGCGGGCTGGACCGGCACGACGAGCGCCGGTTCGCGTTGAACGTGCTCAACGCCGCCCTGGGTGGTGGCATGAGCTCGCGGCTGTTCCAGGAGGTCCGGGAACGGCGCGGCCTGGCGTACCAGGTGTACTCGTCGGTGGGTCTGTACGCCGACGCGGGCACGCTGTCGGTGTACGCGGGGTGCCAGCCGGACCGGCTCGGGGACGTGGCCGGTGTGGTCCGCGACGTGCTGTCCACCGTGGCCCGTGACGGGCTGACGGACGCGGAGGTGGCCCGCGGCAAGGGTCAGCTGCGCGGCGGGCTCGTGCTGGGCCTGGAGGACACCAGCTCGCGGATGTCGCGCATCGGCAAGGGCGAGCTGAACTACGGCGACTACCTGTCGGTGGAGCAGACGCTGGCGCGCATCGACGAGGTCACCGCGCAGGACGTGGCGACGTTGGCGCGTGATCTGCTGCGCCGCCCCGTAGCCGCGGCGGTGGTGGGCCCTTACGCTCACGCCGACGATCTGCCGTCCCAGGTGCACGAGGTGATCTCTTGAGTTCCCAGTCCCCGTCCGACCCCGCGAGCAGGTCTTCGGCCGAGCCGCTCCGGGTGGGTGTGATCGGCGCCCGCGGGCGCATGGGCGCCGAGGTGTGCCGTGCGGTCGAGGCCGCGCCGGACATGGAAGTCGTCGCGATGGTCGACGCGGGCGACTGGCTGTTCAACCTGGCCGACGCCGGCGCCGAGGTCGTGGTCGACTTCACCAACCCCGAGGTGGTGATGGACAACATCCGGTTCTGCGTGGACAACGACATCCACGCCGTCGTCGGCACCTCCGGGTTCGACGCGCGCCGGTTGGGCACCGTCTCGGAGTGGCTGGAGCCGAAGCCGGAGCTGGGTGTGCTGATCGCGCCGAACTTCGCGATCGGCGCGGTGCTGTCCATGCGGTTCGCGGAGCTGGCGGCTCCGTACTACGAGTCGGCCGAGGTCGTCGAGCTGCACCACCCGCGCAAGGTGGACGCGCCCTCGGGCACCGCCGCGCACACCGCCCGGCTGATCTCGCAGGCCCGCGAGGCGGCGGGCCTCGGCCCGATGCCGGACGCGACCACGCAGGAGGCGGACGGCGCGCGCGGCACGGTCGTGGGCGACGTGCGGGTGCACTCGCTGCGCATCGCCGGGATGATCGCGCACCAGGAGGTCGTGTTCGGCACGGACGGCGAGACGCTGACCCTGCGGCACGACTCGCTGGACCGCAAGTCGTTCATGCCCGGTGTGCTGCTGGCCGTGCGGTCCATCGCGAAGCACCCCGGGCTGTCCGTGGGCCTCGACAAGTACATGGACCTCTGAGCGTGGTCCCGGTCGGATGAGGACATGAAGGCCCGCACGGTCGCGTTCCTGATCACCGCCGCGCTGGTGGTGTACTTCGTGCTGCTCGGCGGCCGGGCCGTGGTGCTGCTGGGCACCGGCGACCCGGTCGGCATCGGCCTGGGCATCGGGGTGCTGGTGCTGCCGCTGATCGGCGCGTGGGTCGCGTGGACGAACGTCAGGTTCGGCTTCACCACCGAGCGGATGGCGCGGCAGCTCGACGCCGAGGGCGGTCTCCTCGACACGTCCGGCCTGCCGCGCCGCCCGTCCGGGAGGGTGGACCGGGAGGCGGCCGACGCGTGGTTCGAGGAGCGCCTGGCGGACGTGCGGGCGCGGCCGGAGGACTGGCGGGCGTGGTTCCTGCTGGCGCAGGCCTACGACCTGGCCGGTGACCGGGGTCGGGCGCGGGACACGATGCGCAAAGCCATCGACCTATTCCAGGTGCCGAAGAATCGGGTGTAAGCCACCTGGGTGAGACGCGATTCATTCGGTCTTAACCCGTTCTTGCCTTGGTTCTTTCGGGAGCTGATGGTTACCGTAAATGTGTGACGAAGACGTGTGAGAACCTGCGGCTGACTGTTGCCTGCCTGGTCATCACGGTCGCCGTGGGGATGGCGCTGGCACTCGGGTAGTGGTCACTCGACCGGGTGGTTAGACGTGCGCTCACCCGAATGCCGGGTAATCCGAGAGGCATGGATCGTTCAGCGGTGGACCGCCTCTACGAGTGCGACGTGCTGGATCGGCACGGCCGGCCCATCGGACCGGTCGCGGAGCTGTGGCTGGCCGGGGACCGCCCGCTGTGGGCCGCGGTGCGCAGGGACGGCGGGACGACGCTCGTCCCGATCCGCGGCGCCCAGGTGCGCGATCGCAGGCTCGTGGTGCCGGTGGAGCGGCGGGAGGTCGAGGACGCGCCGAAGGTGCGCGGGCGGGAGCTGTCCGACGCCGAGCAGGCCGAGCTGCACGACCACTACGGGTTGACGCTGCCCGAGCAGCGCCTGGTGCGCCACCAGCGAGGTGCCGGCGTCAGTGCACCCACCACCCCGCGACCGCGGCGGGAGACGCGGCCAGCACGCTGAAGCGGGCGAACCGGCCGACCACGCCGGTGGAGACGAAGAGCCACGACGACATGCCGGCCAGACCCGCCAGCACGGTGGTGAACATGAACGGCGGCAGGCCGACCACCGAGCTGACCGCGTGCGTGCCGAACATCCAGCGCGGGTGCCGGTGGCAGCGGGTGCGCACCCACTCCATCCGCGCCTTCCACCTGGTCCGCCACGGCGACAGCGGCTTGGACTGCTTCTCCTTGCGCTTCATGAAGCCGGGTAAGCGCAACGACCCGCGTGCGGCCAGGAAGTACAGCAGCTTGCCCAGCACCTGGCCCAACGCCACCGCGAGGCCGATCCACCACCACGAGATGCCCGGTTGCTGGGTCACCAGCCCGAGCACGAAGATCTCGATGCTGATCAACGGCACCAGCGCGGAGCCGAAGGCCACGCCGAACGTGAGGCACACCCACCCGAACACCCGGCGAGGCTACCTTCGCGGTCAAGGTTCGAGCAGTAGGGACAACCCCCCGGTAACCCTTATTTCCCGCAGCGGCCGCCCACCGGCGTCGAGGGTGCGCACGGTGCCGTCCGCCTCCCAGTCCGCTTTGCCGTAGAAGCCGATCGAGGCCTTGTCCGCTTCCGGCACCCACGCGACGCCCCTGGTCGCACCGGCCTCACGCAGGTGCAGGGCGGCCGTGGCGAGCAGCCTGCCGCCGTGCCCGCGCCGGCTCCAACGCGGTTCCACGAGCACGTTGAGCAGCGCGGTGGTCGCGGCGTCCTCGGGCAACGAGCCGTCCGCGTGCGCCACTTCTTCCTCGGGCGCCAACCCGGCGACGCAGAAACCGACCGTCCACGTGCCCTCGGCGGCGACGAACACCTGCCCGTGCGCGACCGCCTCGGCCCACGCGCGCGCGGTCTCGTCGACGTCGATCGCCTGGAGGACTTCGGCGGGCACCAGGTCGCGGTAGGCGGTCTGCCAGGTGTCGCGGTGGATGCGGGCGATCTCCGCCACGTCGTCGGGCTGCGCGGTGCGCACGGTGGCGTCGGCCATGGCGGAACCCTAGCGACCCGCGCGTCGGCCCGTGGCGGAGCGGTCGCAAGTGTGTGACGGAAAACCGCGTGATCCCACCGGTGCGGCATGACAGCGTGGGCGACGTGCGTTGGGCAGCGTTGGGCGTCGTGTACGTGGTCTGGGGTTCGACCTACCTGGCCATCAGGTTCACCATCGAGTCGATGCCGCCGCTGTTGTCGGGAGGGATGAGGTTCCTGGCGGCCGGAGCGGTGCTCGCGCTGCTCGTGGCGTGGCGCGGCGGGCTGCGGATGACGCGGCGGCAGTTCGGGTCGGCGGTGCTGCTCGGCGTGCTGCTGCCCGCCTGGGGCAACGGGCTCGTGGTGCTGGCCGAGCAGTCGGTGGCGTCGGGCTTGGCGGCGTTGCTGGTGGCGTCCGTGCCGCTGTACGTGGTGGTGATGCGGCGGATCGCGGGCGAGCGCCCGCACCGGGTGACGTACGCGGGCGTGGCCATCGGGTTGGTCGGGCTGGCCGCGTTGCTGCTGGACGACGTGGGCGAGTCGTCGTGGTGGGGGCCGTGGGTGGTGCTGCTGGCGGCGTTCGGCTGGGCGCTGGGGTCGTTCCTGAGCAACCGGTTGGACACGCCCGCGAACCCGTTCGCGTTGTCGGCGGTGGAGATGCTGGCCGGCGGCGCGGTGCTGACGCTGGTGGGGCTGGTCGCGGGGGAGCGGGTGTCGCTCGGCGCGATCACCACGTCGTCGTGGCTGGCGTGGGGCTACCTCGTGGTGTTCGGGTCGTTGCTGGCGTTCAGCTCGTACGTCTACGTGCTGGGGGAGCTGCCCGTGTCGACGGTGGCGACCTACGCGTACGTGAACCCGGCGATCGCGGTGGTGCTCGGGGTGTGGCTGGCGGACGAGCGGTTCGGGCTGTTCCAGCTGCTCGGCGGTCTGCTGGTGGTCGTGGCGGTGGTCCTGGTCGTCCGCGCCGAGCGGAAACGTCGTACCTGAGTGGGAGTATCCGTCCGTGCAGAAGATGAGCGCCGACGTCGCCCGCCGCATCGCCTTGGCCGCACAGGGTTTCGCTGATCCGCGCCCCGCGTCCGCGCCCGGTCGGCGGCACCTGCAGAAGGTGCTGTCGCGGATCCGGTTGCTGCAGCTGGACTCGGTGAACGTGGCCGTCCGGGCGCACTACATGCCGTTGTTCAGCCGGCTCGGCGCCTACGCACCGTCCCTGGTGGACGACGCCGCGTGGTCGCACAGCGCCCGCAAGCCGCGGCTGCTGGTGGAGTACTGGGCGCACGAGGCGAGCCTGGTGCCGGTGGAGGACTGGCCGTTGCTGCACTCCGGCGCCAAGCGGCCGGGGTGGTGGAGGAACTACACGGTGGTCGCGGAGCGCTCGCCGCGGCTCGTGGACGACATCTTGGCGGTGGTGAAGGAACTGGGCCCGGTCGGCGCGGGCGCGATCGAGAGGGCGCTGGCCGGTGGCGGACCGCGGGCCAAGGACCACTGGGGGTGGAACTGGTCCGAGGTCAAGAAGGTGTGCGAGTACCTGTTCGGCGAAGGGGTGCTGACCACGGGTTCGCGGCGCGGCTTCGAGCGGTTGTACGACCTGAGCGAGCGCGTGCTGCCGCCGGAGGTGCTGGCGCGGCGGGCGTCGGTCTCGGCGGAGGAGGGTTCGCGGGAGCTGGTGGCGCGCGCCGCGACGGCCCTCGGCGTGGCGACGGAACCGGACCTGCGCGACTACTACCGCCTGCAACCGCAGCGCAGCAGGCAGGCCGTGGCGGAGCTGGTGGAGGCCGGCGTCCTGGAGCCGGTGGAGGTGCAGGGCTGGGGCGTGCCCGCGTACCGGCACGTCGAGGCGCGCGCGCCGCGCCGGATCACCGGTCGGGCGCTGCTGTGCCCGTTCGACCCGTTGATCTGGGAGCGGGCGCGGACCGAGCGGATCTTCGACTTCTTCTACCGGATCGAGATCTACGTGCCGGCGCCGAAGCGGGTGCACGGGTACTACGTGTTCCCGTTCCTGCTGGACGGCGAGCTGGTGGGTCGGGTCGACCTGAAGGCGGACCGGGCCGCGGGCGTGCTGCGGGTGCAGGCGGCGCACTCCGAGCCGACGGCGGACGTCGGGCGGGTCGCGGTGGAGCTGGCCGCCGAGCTGCGGCACATGGCGGACTGGCTGGGGCTGGACGACGTCGAGGTGGTGCCCAGGGGCGACCTCGCCCCGGCGCTGAAGGTGGCCGTGACGGGACCGTGACTACCCGATGGACTGACAGATGATGAAATCTGTCAGCCCAACAGGGATACTGGGTGCATGACGAACTCCACGAACCGCGTGACCCGGCGCCGCACCCTGGGGGCGACCGGTCCGGAGGTGTCCGCGCTCGGCCTCGGCTGCATGGGCATGTCCGACCTGTACGGCCCGGCCGACGAGGCGGAGAGCGTGGCCACCATCCACGCCGCCGTCGACGCGGGCGTGACGCTGCTGGACACGGGCGACTTCTACGGCATGGGCCACAACGAGCTGCTGATCCGCCAGGCCCTGCGCGACCGGGACCGCGAGGCCCTGGCGATCAGCGTCAAGTTCGGCGCGCTGCGCGACGCGGACGGCGGCTGGCGCGGCAACGACGGCAGGCCGGAGGCGGTGCACAACTTCCTCGCCTACACGCTGCGCAGGCTCGGCACGGACCACGTCGACGTCTACCGGCCGGCCCGCCTCGACCCGGCCGTCCCGATCGAGGAGACCGTCGGCGCGATCAAGGAGGAGGTCGAGAAGGGCCACGTCCGCCACATCGGCCTGTCCGAGGTCGGCGCGGACACCCTCCGCCGGGCCCACGCCGTGCACCCGATCGTCGACCTCCAGATCGAGTACTCGCTGGTGTCCCGGGGCATCGAGCGCGAGATCCTGCCGACGGCCCGCGAGCTGGGCATCGGCATCACCGCGTACGGCGTCCTGTCGCGGGGGCTGATCTCGGGCCACTGGACGCCGTCGAGGCAGCCGAACGACTTCCGCGCCGTCTCCCCGCGCTTCCAGGGCGAGAACCTCGACCACAACCTGGCCCTGGTGGAAGCCCTGCGCGAGGTCGCGAGCGAGAAGGGCGCCACCGTCGCCCAGCTGGCCATCGCCTGGGTCCTGGCCCAGGGCGAGGACATCGTGCCCCTGGTGGGCGCCCGCCGCCGCGACCGCCTGACCGAGGCGCTGTCCGCCGTGGACGTCGCGCTCACCGAGGCCGACCTGGCCCGGATCGAGGCCGCCGTGCCCGCCGACGCGGTCGCGGGCGAGCGCTACGCGCCGGCCATGATGGCCCACTTGGACAGCGAGCACTGACCCCGGAGCCGGAGCGCGCACAATCGACTCCGACGAGCCGGCGACACCAGGGGAGCACCACGTGGCGGAAGCGCTGACCGCGGAGGTCATCCTCGGCACCACCGAGGACGTCCTGCGCCGTTACGGCCCGGCCAAGGCGACGGTCGTGGACGTGGCACGGGCCCTGGGCGTGAGCCACGGCAGCGTGTACCGCCACTTCCCGACCAAGGCGGCGCTGCGCGAGGCGGTCACCCAGCGCTGGCTCGACCGCGCGCACGCGGGCCTGTCCGACATCGCCACCGCGGACACCCCCGCGCCGCAACGCTTGCGCGCCTGGCTGGCCGCGTTGTTCGAGGCCAAGCGCGCGAAAGCGTTGGGCGACCCGGAGCTGTTCGCCACGTTCACCGTGCTGGTGCGGGAGAACAGCGCCGTGGTGGCCGCGCACATCGCGGACATGGTCGGGGACCTGACCAGGATCGTCGCCGACGGGGTGGCGTCCGGTGACTTCAGCACCCCGGACCCGGTCGCGAGCGCCCGGGCGGTCTTCCGCGCCACCGCCCTGTTCCACGACCCGGCGCACGCCGACGAGTGGTCCGACCCGGACGCCGACGCCGCGTTCGACGCGGTCGTGTCGCTCCTGGTG
>NZ_JBFAAX010000069.1:0-21120 GCF_040639995.1 Actinosynnema sp. NPDC023658
CAGCGTGGTGGCGCCGGCCTCGCGGGCCGACCGCTCGGCCGCCCGCACGTCCGCCTCGAACCGGCGGGCCACGGCCCGCAGCTCCGTCTCCGGGTCCTCGCCCGCGAGCTTGGCCAGCGCCGCCACCGCGAACAACGTCGTGCCGGTGTCGTCGCCCTCCGGCAGCAGGTCCACCGGGAACCCGGCCCGCGCGACCCGCTGCGCGAGCTTGCCCGCCAACGCCACCGCGGGCTGCCCGATCGCCACGCCGTCCACGCTCGACGAGCGCTGCTTCTCGACCTGCTTGAGCTCTTCCCACCGGTGCTGCTGGGACGTCGCGTCGTGCACCGCCGGGTCGTTGCCCTGGAACACGTGCGGGTGCCGGCCGACCAGCTTGGCCACCAGGTCCCCCGCGACCTCGTCGATGCCGAACGGCTCCTCGCCGTCCTCGGCCGCGATCCGGGCGTGGAACAGCACCTGGAGCAGCACGTCACCGAGCTCCTCCCGCATCGCCGCCCGGTCGCCGTCCTCGATGGCCTCCAGCAGCTCGTAGGTCTCCTCCACGAGGTACTGGCGCAGCGAGCCGTGGTCCTGCTCCGCGTCCCACGGGCAACCGCCGGGCGAGCGCAGCCGGTCCATCACGGCCGCCGCGTCCAGCAGCGGCACGGCCGGCGTGCGGACCACGGGTGCGCCCGCGGCGATCAGCTCCCGCGCGGCGGGCTCGTCCGGGTTCGTGGTGATCAGGACGACCGACGGGCCCGCGGCGAACGCGGACACCGGCTCGGCCGACCACTGCCCGGCGTCGACACCCTCCCCCGCGTACACCGCCGCCGCGCCCCGCAGTGCGGGTAGCGCGGCGGCGGGCAGGACGGGGGTGGTGCCTACGACGACGACCGTCACGGGGCGGTCTGGCGGACCGGGGCCTGGTACCCGCTCAGCTCGCCCTCGCTGGGCGCGAGCGAGATGGCCGTGTCGTCCCACAGGCCGTACCGGGGGTTGACCTGGATCTCCGGGTCGCCCGCCAGGGTCTGCACGAGCCGCAGGCCGATCTGCTCCAGCAGCTGCGGCGTCAACTGCTCGGTCGACGACTCGCCGGACGAGCGCACGTCGGTCTTGCGGTCGGTCACGTAGGCGACGATCCACTGGGCGCTGCTCGGGTCCGGCGCGAACGCCACCACCGTGCCCGCCGGGACGCCGAACAGCGGCGACTGGGCGGCCTGCGGCGAGTCGGCGGACCGCACCCGCTGGCCCTCCTTCGACAGCGCCTGGCCCTCGGTGCCCTGCGGCGCGTCCGCGATGAACCCGGCCATCTTCGCCGGGTCCGCCGCGACCTGCTTGGCCTTCTCGACGGCCTCCGCGTTGTCCTTGGTGAAGAAGTAGTCGAACGTGACTTCCATCCGGTCGACGTACTTGCGCGCCAGCTCGACCAGCAGCAGCTGGTCCTTGGCGCGCTCGCGGAAGGTCGTCGCGTCGTAGACGGTGTTCTGCGAGGCCAGGTCGGCGCCGCCGGCCTGCTCGACCGACTGCGTCACCGCCTCCTCGGACACCGACACGCCCTCGCGCCGCGCGGCCTGCTCGATCAGCTCGTGCTGCACGCCCAGGGTCACCAGCTGGCGGGCGACCTGGTCGAGCTTGCGCTGGTCGTGCAGCTTCTGGGCCTCGGGCTCCTTCTTGAGCACGACGTCCAGCCGCTGCTGCACCTGCGCCAACGGCAGCACGGTGTCGCCGACGATCGCGGCCGAGCCGACGTGGCTCGGCCCGCTGCCGCAGCCGGCCACGAGCAGTGCCACCGAAGCCAGGGCAACAGCCGCGCCGGTCAGGGTGAAGCGCCTCTGCACAGTCCTCACGACCAGTACCTTCTCACGTCCTCGTGACGCCGCTCACGGGAGTCCCCGCCAAGGACTCCAGGAACTGCGCGCACCAATCCAGCAGCTCCTGGTCCCGGAGCTGGGGTGCGCCCATCCGGCCGCCCGCCGCGCCCTCCGTCGGCCTCGGCACGCTCACCGTCCTGGAGGTCTGCTTGTAGACCGCCTTGGGGAACAGCCGGCGCATCCGCACCATCTGGCTGTCCATCAGCTCCAGCGGCGCGAAGCGGATCGTCGAGCCCTGGGTGGCGACCTCGGTGACGCCGTGCGCGCGGCACGTCTGCCGGAACCGGGCCACCGCGAGCAGCCGCTCCACGGGCAGCGGCGGCGTGCCGTAGCGGTCCTTGAGCTCGTCCCACACCGCCTGCAACGACTCGCCGTCGACCGCCGCGGCGATCTTGCGGTAGGCCTCCAGCCGGAGCCGCTCGCCGGGCACGTAGTCGTGCGGGATGTGGGCGTCCACCGGCAGGTCCACCCGGACCTCGGCCAGCTCCTCCTCCAGCTCGCCGTCCGCGCCCGCGTGCCTGCGGAACGCCTCGACGGCCTCACCGACCAGCCGCACGTACAGGTCGAAGCCGACGCCCGCGATGTGCCCGGACTGCTCGGCGCCGAGGATGTTGCCCGCGCCGCGGATCTCCAGGTCCTTCATGGCCACCGCCATGCCCGCGCCCAGCTCGGTGTTCTGCGCGATCGTGGCGAGCCGGTCGTGCGCGGTCTCGGTCAGCGGCGCCTCGGGCGGGTACAGGAAGTAGGCGTAGCCGCGTTCCCGGCCGCGGCCGACGCGCCCGCGCAGCTGGTGCAGCTGGGCCAGGCCCAGCAGGTCGCCGCGCTCCACGATGAGGGTGTTGGCGTTGGAGATGTCCAGGCCGGTCTCCACGATCGTCGTGCACACGAGCACGTCGTACTCGTTCTCCCAGAAGCCCTGGATGATCTTCTCCAGCTTGTCCTCGTTCATCTGGCCGTGCGCGGTGATCACGCGGGCCTCGGGGACCAGCTCGCGGATGTGCCGGGCGGCGCGCTCGATCGACGACACGCGGTTGTGCACGTAGAACACCTGGCCGTCGCGCAGCAGCTCGCGGCGGATGGCGGCGGCGACCTGCTTGTCGTCGTACCCGCCGACGTAGGTCAGGATCGGGTGCCGCTCCTCGGGCGGGGTGAGGATGGTGGACATCTCGCGGATGCCCGCCAGCGACATCTCCAGGGTGCGCGGGATCGGGGTCGCGGACATCGTGAGCACGTCCACGTGCGTGCGCAGCGCCTTGATGTGCTCCTTGTGCTCGACGCCGAACCGCTGCTCCTCGTCCACGATGACCAGGCCGAGGTCCTTGTAGCGCAGGCTCTTCTGCAGCAGCCGGTGCGTGCCGATGACGATGTCCACGTCGCCCTCGGCCAGGCCGGTGACGGTCTCCTCGGCCTCCTGCGCGTCGGTGAACCGGGACAGGCCCTTGATCTTCACCGGGAACGCGCGCATCCGCTCGGTGAACGTGTTGAGGTGCTGCTGGGCGAGCAGGGTCGTCGGCACGAGCACCACGACCTGCTTGCCGTCCTGCACCGCCTTGAACGCCGCCCGCACCGCGATCTCGGTCTTGCCGTAGCCGACGTCGCCGCAGATCACCCGGTCCATCGGGACCGTGCGCTCCATGTCGGACTTGACCTCGTCGATCGCCGCCATCTGGTCGATCGTCTCGGTGAACGGGAAGGCGTCCTCCAGCTCGCGCTGCCACGGCGTGTCCGGCGCGAACGCGTGACCGGGCGCGGCCTGGCGGGCGGCGTAGAGCTGCACCAGCTCGGCCGCGATCTGCTTGACCGCCTTGCGCGCCTTGGCCTTGGTGTTCTTCCAGTCGCTGCCGCCCAGCTTGTTCAGCGTGGGCAGCTCGCCGCCGACGTAGCGGGACACCTCGTCGAGCTGGTCGGTCGGCACGAACAGGCGGTCGCCGGGCTGGCCGCGCTTGCTGGAGCCGTACTCCAGGACCAGGTACTCGCGGGTCGCGGTGGTGCCGGTGGTGTCCTTGGTGGTGCGCTGCACCATCTCGACGTACTTGCCGATGCCGTGCTGCTCGTGCACCACGTAGTCGCCCGGCCTGAGGGCCAGCGGGTCGACCGCGTTGCGGCGGCGGCTGGGCATGCGGCGCATGTCCTTCGTGGACGTGCCGTGCCGCCCGCCGGTGAGGTCGGTCTCGGTGAGCACGACCAGCGCCAGCTCGGGCAGCGAGAAGCCGTCCTCCAGCGCGCCGCGCACGACCGTCACCGCACCCGGCCGCGGCGCGGTGTCCAGCGTCTCCCGGAGCACCACGTTCACGTCGGCTTCGCGCAGCTGCTCGGTGGCGCGCTGCGCGGTGCCCGCGCCGGGCACCACCAGCACCGCCGTGCCGCCGGACGCGGTGTGCGCGCGCAGGTCCGCGAACGCCCGGTCGATGTCGCCCTGGTAGGCCTCGACGTGCTTGAGCTCCAGCCGGACGACGTGCTCGCCCTCGGTGGTGAGCCGGCTGAGCGTCCACCACGGCCGGTTGCCGTCCCGCGCGGACCGCGCCACGTCCGCGAGGCTGTGGTAGGCGCTGGAGTCCAGGTCGATGGGCCCCTGCCCGCCGCCCGCGGCGGCCATCCAGGACGCCTCCAGGAACTCCTGGCCGGTGCGCACGAGGTCCGCGGCCCGCGCCCGGATCTTCTCCGGGTCGTTGAGCAGGACGTGCGTGCCCTCGGGGACGACGTCGGTGAGCAGTTGCAGCTCGCCCTCGCACAGGGCCGGGATGAGGGCTTCCATGCCCTCCGACGGGATGCCCTCGGCGATCTTGCTCAGCAGCTCGTGCAGGTGCGCGTCGGCCGTGTGCTGCCCGGCCAGCGCCGCGGCCTTCGCCCTGACCTGCGCGGTCAGCAGCAGCTCGCGGCACGGCGGCGCGGTGAACGAGTCGACCTCCTGCGGCAGCGAGCGCTGGTCCGCGACGGCGAACGGCCGGATCTCGCTGACCTCGTCGCCCCAGAACTCGACCCGCAGCGGGTGCTCGGCGGTCGGCGGGAACACGTCCAGGATGCCGCCGCGGACCGCGAACTCGCCGCGCTTCTCGACCATGTCGACTCGCGTGTAGGCGATCTCGGTGAGGTTGACCAGGAGGTTCTCGAAGTCGTGCTCCGAACCGACCGCCAGGTGCACGGGCTTGAGGTCGCCCAAGCCCGGCGCCATCGGCTGGATCAGGCTGCGGACCGTGGTGATGACGACCTTGAGCGGGTTGCCCTCCGGGTGCGCCAGGCGGCGCAGCACCTGAAGGCGCGCGCCGACCGTGTCGGCCCGCGGTGACAGCCGCTCGTGCGGCAGCGTCTCCCAGGACGGGAACAGCGCCACCTGCCCGGGGCCGATGAGGTCGCACAGGACGGCCTTGAGGTCGTCGGCCTCGCGGCCGGTGGCCGTGACCGCGAGCACGGGCGCGCTGTTCGCCAGGGCCGCGACGACCAGCGGCCTGGCCGCGGGCGGACCCTCCAGTTCGAGGTCGGGCAGGCCGACCGAGTCGGCCAGGGCGCGCAGCGCCTTGTCGGGCAGGACAGCGGTCAGCAGGCCGGACAGCGGGCCGGGCTGGGGCATTGCGGTGGCTCCCCGAGGCAGACGCGGACAGACCCCTGCCCGGGACCGAACGTCCACCGGAAGGGGTTCTCGGCTCCCAGCCTACGGCGCTCCCGCGCGCGGTGCCCCGTGATTTCGGGCGTGTCCACCCGCGCCCGGCGGGGCGTGTCGACCGGTCGTGTGAACGGAGAGCACACACGGGGGTTGCCATGCTGAGCGGTATGCGTCGGGTTGTCGGTTTCGCTGCGGTGCTCGCACTGGCCGGGTGTTCGGCGGAGGGCGGCGGCGGGGGCAGCGCGCCGTCGACGACCACCTCCGGCGGGCTGAAGGTCGAGGTCGTGGTGGCCGGCCTGAGCCACCCTTGGGACGTGGGGTTCCTGCCGGACGGGCGGATGCTCGTGCCGCAGCGGCCGGGGCGGATCTCGCTGGTCGCGGACGGCCGAGCGACCGACGTCGAGGCCGACCTGGGCGACGTGGCGGCGCGCGGCGAGGGCGGGTTGATGAGCCTGGTCGTGCACCCGGACTTCGCCACCAGCCGGCGGTTCACCACGTGCTTCAACACCGCGTCCGACGTGCGGCTGGTGACGTGGGAGCTGGACGGCACGAAGGCCACTAGGGTGAAGGACCCGCTGCTCTCCGGCTTGCCGACGGCGGCGAGCGGGCGGCACTCCGGGTGCCGGATGGCGCTCGACCGCGACGGCGACCTGCTGGTCGGCACCGGTGACACGGCGCGGGGCACCGCGGCGCAGGACCGGTCCACCCTCGGCGGGAAGGTGCTGCGGGTCGACCTCGCGACCGGCGAGGGCGTGGCGGGCAACCCGTTCGGCGACCGGATCTACACCTACGGGCACCGCAACGTGCAGGGCATCGCCGTGCGGCAGGACGGGATGGTGTTCACCGCCGAGCACGGACCGGACGTGGACGACGAGGTCAACGTGCTCAAGCCCGGCGGCAACTACGGCTGGGACCCGTCGCGCGGCGGCACGGTCGGCGGTTACGACGAGTCGGTGCCCATGACCGACCTCGAGCGGTTCCCGGACGCCGTGCCCGCCGTGTGGTCCTCCGGCGACCCGACCGAGGCGATCTGCGACGCCGCGTTCCTCGTCGGGGAGCAGTGGGGCGACCTGGACGGCGTGCTCGCCGTGACCGCGCTGAAGGGCACGAAGGTGCTGCTGTTCACCGTCACCCAGGAGGGTGGCGTGCACTCCGTCGCGATCCCGCCCGAGCTGGACGGCACCCACGGCCGCCTGCGGGGCGCGGAGCTCGGCCCCGACGGCGCCCTCTACGTCACCACGTCGAACGGCACCGACGACGAGGTCCTCAGGGTTTCGCGCGGCTGACCAGGCCGCGCACCAGGTCGTCGTGGCCCGCGAAGAAGTCCGCGTCGACCCGCTCGACGTCCTTGAGCGCCCCCTTGAGCCTCCCCCGGCCCGCGTCGGTCACCGCCAACCGGCGGGCGCGCGCGTCGTGCGGGTCGGGCTCGCGGGTGATCAGCCCCTGGTCCTCCAGCTTGCGCAGGACCTGGCTGGTCATCATCGCGTCCGTCCCCGCCTGCTCGGCCACCTTCTGCTGGCTGGGCGGGCCCTCGTGCGACGCCAGCCACCACGTCGTGGCCAGCAGCACGAACTGCACGTGGGTCAGGTCGTGCGGGGCCAGCGCGGCCCGCATCGCCCGCTGCCACGTCAACGTCACCCGCCACAGCAGGAACCCCGGGCTCTGCCCCGGCCCGTCGAACCGCGACCGCGGCGCCCCCGCACCCTCGTCCGGGGTCACTTCTCCCGGGGTCACTTCTCGGCCAGCCGGGCGAGTGCTTCCACCGCCTGCGGCATGTCCTCGGTGACGAACGGGCCGATCTCCCCTGCCGCCGGCCCGTCGGCTTCGAGCCGGTGGGTGATCCGACGCCGGCCGTCCACCTCCTCGACCCGGTGGACGAACCGCAGCGTCGCACCCGGCACGACGGTCTCGTCGGTGAAGCCCTCACCCTCCACCACGGACGTCAGCGCGAAGGTGATCGGCGGCTGCCCGGGGATCGCCATGGTGCCCGTGCTCCCGACCGCGAACGGCCCCTCCAGCGTCACGGCGTCCAGCTCGCCGTCCCACTCGGTCCACCGGTCGACGTCGCTCCACAGCGCCCACACCGCCGCGGCGGGGGCCGTCGTGTCCACGCTGTGCTCGAACTCGTAATCTGCCATGCGCACATACTATAAGCGCGCTTACTAACTGGTCAAGCCGCACTGCCGACCGCCGCGCACTCCCGGCGTCAGCGGGTGCGCAGGCGCGGTTTGTGGTCCATGTGGGACAGGCCCTTCCAGGCCAGGTTGACCAGGTGGGCGGCCACCTCGTCCTTCTTCGGCTTGCGCACTTCCAGCCACCACTGGCCGGTCAGCGCGACCATGCCCACCAACGCCTGGGAGTACAGCGCCGCGAGCTTGCGGTCGTAGCCCTGGCGGGAGAAGTGCAGGCCCAGGATCGACTCCACCTGGGACGCGATGTCGTTCAACAACGACGAGAACGTGCCGGTGGACGACGCCACCGGCGAGTCGCGCACGAGGATCCGGAAGCCGTCCGTCGAGCCCTCGATGTAGTCGAGCAACGCGCACGCCGCCTGTTCCAGCAGCTCGCGCGGGTGCCCGCCGGACAGCGCGTTGACGATGTGGTCCATCAGGTACTGCATCTCGCGGTCCACCACGACCGCGTAGATGCCTTCCTTGCCGCCGAAGTGCTCGTACACCACGGGCTTGGACACGCCGGCCCGGTGCGCGATCTCCTCGATGGAGGTGACCTCGAAGCCCTTCTCCGCGAACAATGCGCGGGCCACGTCGAGCAGCTGCTCGCGGCGCTCCTTGCCCGTCATCCGCACGCGTGGCACCGGTGTGTCGTCGCCGCGCCGTCTCCCTGCCACCCAAACCACCCTAAACACCTGCCCCCCGCGTGAGCCGCGAGGGGCAGGTGGTCGACTTCGCGACTGCGACCGCTCGAGCGACTACTTCTTGGCGCTGATGCGGGCCAGGCGCTGCTGGTTCGGCCAGCGCACGTTGGTCGCCCAGCCGAACTTCTCGAACAGCCAGATCACCCGGGCCGAGGTGTCGATCTGACCGCGCTTGACGCCGTGCCGCGCGCAGGTCGGGTCGGCGTGGTGCAGGTTGTGCCACGACTCGCCGAAGCTGAGGATCGCCAGCGCCCAGACGTTGGCCGAGCGGTCGCGCGCGGCGAACGGGCGGTCACCGACCATGTGGCAGATCGAGTTGACCGACCACGTCACGTGGTGCAGGAACGCCACCCGGACGAAACCGGCCCAGAAGAAGGCGCTCAGCGCGCCGGCCCACGACATCGTGATCAGACCGCCGAGGACGGCGGGCCCGAGCAGGCTGATCATGGTCCACAGCGGGAAGAGCTTGTCGACCCGGACCAGGTCCTCGTCGGCCAGCAGGTCCGGCGCGAAGCGCTGCGCGTTGGTCTTGTCGCGGTCGAACAGCCAGCCCATGTGGGCGTGCCAGAAGCCCTTGGCCAGGGCGACCGGCCCGCTGCCGAACAGCCACGGCGAGTGCGGGTCGCCCTCGCGGTCGGAGAACGCGTGGTGGCGGCGGTGGTCAGCGACCCAGACGATCACCGGTCCCTGCAGCGCCATGCTGCCCGCGATGGCCAGGCCGATCTTGAGCGCGCGGTTGGCCTTGAACGATCCGTGCGTGAAGTAGCGGTGGTACCCGATCGTCACGCCGAGGCCGGACAGGTAGTAGAACGCGACGAAGAGCGCCACGTCGACCCAGCCCAACCCCCAACCCCAGGCGAAAGGAACGGCCGCGAGCAGAGCCAGGAACGGCACGATGACGAACACGTACACGCCCAACTGCTCGACGTGCCCGCGCCGTCCTTCGATCATCGGCTTGGGTCCGCGATCCTCGGGACCTTGCGGCGTGGACCTGCTCTCCAGGGTGCTGGTCATACATCTACCTCGTTGTGTGTTCGGGGCTACCTACGGAACCGTAACTTACGGAAGCGTAAGTTAGGTCAACCTCGTGCCGCCATAGCCGGAGCCAAAGTCATGGCGTGTTCTCAGGAAGTCGGGCGTGTCGATCAACCCCGGTGCATCATTCGGTGATGGGGTCTCCGGACGTTCGCCGGCGGCGCCGCCTGCGGATCGCGCTGATCACGTTCGCGGCGCTGTTCTTGCTGCTCATCGGGTGTCTGCTCGGGTTCGGCTGGTACTACAGCGGGCAGCTGCTGGAACCGGAGAACGCCCGTCCGGGCTACCGCGACATCGTCACGTCGTCGGCTTCGGGGACCGTCTCTCTGGTGGAGTCCAGGGTCACAACCCTGCCCGGCACCTGGGGCCTCGTCTGGCCGGGCGGCGGGGCGAAGGTCGGCCCGGTCACCCACCGGTCCGAGGGCACGGTGGTGCGCGAGCTCCAGGGCGACGCGCCACCGGACGGCACGCAGGTGCGGCTGGAGACCTCGGTGTGGAGCACGGACCCCGGCACCGCCCACGACCTGCCCTACACGGACGTGCGCATTCCCACCGAACTGGGTGACGCGCCCGCGTGGCTGGTCCCCGCGTCGTCCTCCACCTGGGTGGTCGCGGTCCACGGTCGGGGCGGCACGAGGGCCGAGGCCTTGCGGGTGATGCCTGCGCTGCACTCCCTGGGACTACCCGTTCTGGCCGTGACCTACCGCAATGACCAGGGTGCACCGCCCTCCCCCGACGGCCTGTACCACCTGGGTGACACGGAGTGGCGGGACGTGGAGGCGGCCGTGCGGTACGCCCGCGAGCACGGCGCGCGCAACGTCGTGCTGTACGGGTGGTCGATGGGCGGCGCGGTGGTCGGCCAGTTCCTCGGCCGCTCGGCGGACGCGGGCGACGTGGTCGCCGTCGTGCTCGACGCACCCGTCGTGAGCTGGACGAAGACGCTGGAGCTGCAGTCGCGCAACCGGGGCGTGCCCGAGCAGTTGGTGCCGGTCGCGGAGCTGGTCTCGGACTGGCGGGTCGACCTGGACTTCGACCGCTTCGACCTGGCGGCCGAGCCGCCCGCGCGCAGGCCGCCGACGCTGCTGTTCCACGGCGGCGCGGACGGGACCGTGCCGGTGCAGGCGTCGCGCGACCTGGCCGCGGCGGCGGACCGGCTCGACTGGCCGATCAGGTACGTCGAGGTGCCGGAGGCCGAGCACACGGCGGCGTGGAACGTGGACCGGGAGGCCTACGAGGCGACGCTGGTCGACTTCCTCGACTCGGTCGGGGGAATCCGGTAGCCAGACGGCGGGATGTCCCGCGCACGCCCCGCGGTGCCCGAACGACTACCCAATGTAGTTATGCGGGTGATTGTTTCGGCCGAAATCATCCCGTGCAGGGGTTGCCGGAGGCCTACGGAAGGCCGCTGAACCCCGTGCCGAAGAGGTGAACTGTTCACCCACTCGTGACGTGGCCGACGTCACGGACCCATTTGACCTGCGGCAACACACAGTGTCATGATCGCGTTACCCAGGGGTTGCCTCCACTTGAGTGGTGGTGCTGACCTTTGAGGGTCACTCGTGACAACATGTGTTCGCGCGGTCGGGTCAGCCCCGACCGTTCCGCCATGGTGTAAAGGCAGCACCTCGGATTTTGGTTCCGATGGTCCAGGTTCGAATCCTGGTGGCGGAGCGAGGAGGGCCGGGCCACGAAGGTCCCGGCCGCCCTGCGTCTGCATGGGGGTGTGAGTCGCTGCGCGAGGAAGCGGTCGACGAGCAGGACAACGTGGTGCCGGCGCTCCACGAGATGTCCGACGCGTGGCTGGTCGGCCGCGCGAGTGAGCTCGTGGCCGTGGCCCAGAGCAGCCACCTGTCCGACCAGCTCGACGCGGCGCACGAGGTCGACGAGATCCTGGCCGAGGCGCAGGGCCGGGGCGAGCCGCGGATCGTCGGCCAGCTGCTGCGCGCGGCGGCGGTGGTCCGGATCGTCACCCCCGGCCTGGTGGACCTCTCCGACTCCGTCCTGGACGAGATGCTGGCGCACTGCCGCCGGCACGGCCTGCTGGTGCTGGAGGCCGAGGCGCACGCCCTGCGCGGCCGCCGCTACCTGCTCGGCGGGTTCGAGGACAAGGCGTTGACCGAGGTCGCGAGCGGCCTGGCGATGCTGGAGGAGGACCTCACCCCCGACCCGATGCTGGACAAGCGCACCTGGGACCGGCTCCTGGCCTACGCGCTGCAGTCGACCGGGCTCGTGCTCACCCAGCTGGGTGTCTACGAGATGGCGGACGAGGTGCTGGCGCGGGCGCACAACGCGATCCGGGACAGCGCGAACCCGCACCAGATCTACGTCCACCTGGTCAACCGGGCCCGGCTGCTGATCGGCTGGGGCCTGCGGCTGGAGCGGGTGGAGAACTTCGAGGAGGCCGCCGAGCGGTTCGCCACCGCCTCGGCCATCGCCACCGCCGTCGAGGGGCCGTTCCGCGAGTCGCTGCACCCCGGCAGGCGCGACCGCACGGCCGCCGAGCAGGTGCCGGTGATCGGCGCGGCGCACGCGCTGGCCAGACCCGGCGCCGAGCACATCGCGCGGCTGTGGGCGCTGCGCGAGCTCTCCATGTACGCCCGCGAGCTGATCATCGTGTCGATCGCGCTGGCCCGCTGCCTGGAGATGGAGGAGCTGCCGCAGCAGGCGCTGCAGGTGCTGCACGACGCCCAGGACCGGCTGGAGCACGACACCTCCGAGCCCACCCTGATGCTGTGCCTGACCCGCGAGTTCGCCCGGATGTCCGGCCCGCACGGCGAGCGCACGATCTCCGCGCTGCAGACCTACGCCAACGCGCTGGAGGTGGAGCTGTGGATGATGCAGGAGGCCCGCACCGCCACCCTGCTCACCCGGCGCGACCACGAACGGCTGACGCGCGCGCACGGCGCGATCGCGCAGCAGGCGTTGCAGGACCCGTTGACCGGGCTGCCGAACCGGCGGGCGCTGGACGACCGGCTGGCCGCGCTGATCAACGCGCAGACCCACCCGATGTCCGTCGCGCTGGTGGACCTCGACGGGTTCAAGGTCGTCAACGACAAGCACTCGCACGCGGAGGGCGACGACGTCCTGCGGGTGATTGCGAGCACACTCCGGCAGGCGCTTCGGGGTGACGACCTGGTGGCCCGCTACGGCGGCGACGAGTTCGTCGTGCTGCTGCCCGGTGCGCCCCTGCACGCCGCCGAGGCGGCCCTCGCGCGGGCCGTGGAGGCGGTGGCCTGCCTGCCATCGGACCTGTCCAGGGGGGTCACGCTGTCCGTCGGCGTGATCTCGGTGCGCCCCAGGGAAGCGGCGCACGCGGCGCTGGCCCGAGCCGACTCCGCGATGTACGTGGCCAAGCGCAGAGGTGGCTGCCAGGTTGCGGCCGTGGAAGTCGAGCCCTCCTCGGAGGCTTAGTATCGGCACCTGGCGGGAAGCCAGGCCCCTCCCGCTGCAGGCACGCACTCAGCTAGGGAGAGCGCTGATGCTCGAGGGTGTTCCCACCCCAGTCAGCACGATCGTCCTCGCAGCGGGTGAAGGCACCCGCATGCGCTCAGCCACCCCGAAGGTCTTGCACCGCATCGCGGGGCGTTCCCTGGTGGAGCACGCCGTGCGCGCCGCCGCCGGGACCGGACCGGATCACCTCGCGGTCGTGGTCGGCCACGGCCGCGCCGCGGTCGCGGACCACCTCGACGGCCTGTCCACCGCGTTGGACCGCAAGGTCACCGTGGCGGTGCAGGAGGAGCAGAAGGGCACCGGGCACGCCGTCGGCTGCGGGTTGGCCGAACTGCCCCCCGACCTCGGCGGCACGGTCGTGGTGACCTACGGCGACGTGCCGCTGCTGGACTCCGACACGCTGCGCGGCCTGCTGGTCGAGCACGGCGAGCGCGGCAACGCCGTCACGGTGCTGACCGCCGTGGTGGCCGACCCCACCGGGTACGGGCGGATCGTGCGGTCCGCGGACGGCTCGGTCGAGGGCATCGTGGAGCAGAAGGACGCCACGCCCGAGCAGCGGGCGATCACCGAGATCAACTCCGGGGTGTACGCCTTCGACGCGGCCGTGCTGCGCGACGGGCTGTCCCGGCTGTCCACCGACAACGCCCAGGGCGAGCTGTACCTGACCGACGTGCTGACCATCGCGCGCGGCGACGGTCGGCGCGTCGGCGCGCTCGTCACGTCGGACCCCTGGCTGGTCGAGGGCGTGAACGACCGGGTGCAGCTGGCCCGGCTCGGCGCCGAGCTCAACCGGCGGCTCGTGGAGCGCGCCATGCACGAGGGCGTGACCGTGGTCGACCCGGCGAGCACCTGGCTGGACGCCGACGTGCGGCTCGGCCGGGACGTGCTGATCGAGCCGAACGTCCAGCTGAAGGCGGGCACGACCGTCGACGAGGGCGCGGTCGTCGGACCGGACACCACGCTGTCGGCGTGCGTGGTCGGGCCCGGCGCAAGCGTGGTCCGCACGCACGGCTCCGGCGCGGAGATCGGCGCGGGCGCGTCCGTCGGCCCGTTCGCCTACCTGCGGCCCGGCACGCGGCTCGGGGAGAGCGGCAAGATCGGCACGTTCGTCGAGACGAAGAACTCGGAGATCGGCGCGCGCAGCAAGGTGCCGCACCTGAGCTACATCGGTGACGCCACCATCGGGGAGAACTCCAACATCGGCGCGGCCAGCGTCACGGTGAACTACGACGGCGTGAACAAGCACCGGACCACGATCGGGTCCTACTGCCGCACCGGTTCGGACAACATGTTCGTCGCACCGGTCACCGTCGGTGACGGCGCGTACACCGGCGCCGGGACCGTGGTGCGGCGCGACGTGCCGCCCGGCGCGCTGGCCGTGTCCGGCGGACCGCAGCGCAACCTCGACGGCTGGGTGGTGTCCCGCCGGGCGGGCACGGCCTCGGCCGAGGCGGCGGAGCGCGCACTGACGCCCGAGAATGCTGGAACAACCGATGAAGGGCGCTGACGTGAACCCCACGATGGCCGGGATCCCCAAGAAGAACCTGATGCTCTTCGGCGGGCGTGCCTACCCGGAGCTGACCGAGCAGGTGGCCAAGCACCTGAACGTGTCGGTCACCCCGCAGTCGGCCTACGACTTCGCCAACGGCGAGATCTTCGTGCGGTTCGAGGAGAGCGTGCGCGGCTGCGACGCGTTCGTCGTCCAGTCGCACTGCGCGCCGATCAACCAGTGGCTGATGGAGCAGCTGATCATGGTGGACGCGCTGAAGCGGGCGTCCGCGAAGCGCATCACCGTGATCATGCCGTTCTACCCGTACGCCCGGCAGGACAAGAAGCACCGCGGGCGCGAGCCGATCTCGGCCCGCCTGGTGGCGGACCTGTTCAAAACCGCGGGCGCGGACCGGCTGGTCGCCGTCGACCTGCACACCGCGCAGATCCAGGGCTTCTTCGACGGCCCGGTGGACCACCTGTGGGCCATGCCGCTGCTGGCCGAGCACATCCGGGAGAAGTACGCGGGTCGCGAGATCACCGTCGTGTCCCCGGACGCGGGCCGCACCAAGCTGGCCGAGAAGTGGGCGGACACGCTGGGCGGGACGCCGATCGCGTTCATCCACAAGACCCGCGACCCGCTGCGGCCGAACGAGGTCGTCGCGAACCGGGTGGTCGGCCAGGTCGAGGGCCGGCTGTGCGTCGTCATCGACGACATGATCGACACCGGTGGCACCATCACCAAGGCCGTGGAGCAGCTGCTCTCCGAGGGCGCGTCGGACGTGGTCATCGCGGCCACCCACCCGGTGCTGTCCGGGCCCGCCGTGGAGCGGCTGCGCGACTGCGGCGCGCGCGAGGTCGTCTTCACCGACACCCTCCCGATCCCGGCGGAGAAGCGGTTCGACGCGATGACCGTGCTGCCGATCGCCCCGCTCCTGGCGCGGGTGATCCAGGAGGTCTTCGAGGACGGCTCGGTGACGTCGCTGTTCGACGGCAACGCCTGACCCCGCGACCGCCCGGCCCGGCACGCCCCGGGTGTGCCGGGCCTTCGCGTTTCAGGCGTCCCGACGCGGGGAACGAACCCCCGATTAGGCCCCGTCTCCCGGCTCGGCCTACACTGGCCGGGTTGCCTCGGCGAGGGCGAGCATCACGCTCGGCGTGATCGACGCGGCGGTTGTGATGCCGCGCGTGTTCACCCTCCGCGCCGCCCGCCGCCGCAGGCCAACCCACGCTTCGCCCCGCCCGACGCACCCGCCGACGTTTACCAGGCCAGACCGTTAGGAGAGCCCCACCGTGTCCGAGGTCCGTCTCGCCGCAGAGCAGCGCACCGAGTTCGGCAAGGGCGCCGCCCGCCGCACCCGCCGCGCCGGCAAGATCCCCGCGGTGCTCTACGGCCACGGTTCCGACCCGAAGCACCTGGCCCTGCCGGCGCTCGAGTTCGCCCGTGTTGTCCGCGAGCACGGTCAGAACGCAGTTCTCACGCTGGACATCGAGTCCTCCACCGAGCTGGCGCTGACCAAGACCGTCACCACGCACCCCATCAAGAACTACATCGAGCACGTCGACCTGCTGCTGGTGCAGCGGGGTGAGAAGGTCACCGTCGAGGTGCCGATCGTCCTCACCGGCGAGGTCGCCCCGGCGACCCTGCTCACGCAGGACCTCACCACCCTCCAGGTGGAGGCCGACGCGCTGAACATCCCCGAGCAGGTCGAGTTCTCGATCGCCGGTCTGGCCGCGGGCACCCAGGTGCACGCGTCCGACCTGGAGCTGCCCGCCGGCGCCACCCTGGTGACCGACGGCGACGCCATGGTTCTCGCGGTGAACGCCGCGCCGACCGCCGCCGAGATGGACGGCGACAGCGGCGAGGGCACCGACGCCGAGGCCACCGAAGAAGGCTGAGCCCATCACGTCGGGCAACTCGGACGGCACGCCTCCCCCGCCTCACGGCTGGGGTGGCGTGCCGCTCCCGTTCCTGAGCCCGGCGCAGGTGCGCGCGACCCGGTTCCCGCGCAAGAAGGGCAAGGGCTACGACCCGGCGCAGGTGGACGCGTTCGCGCTGCGCATCGCGGACGCGCTCGCGGGCCGCACGCGGCTGCACCCCGACCAGGTGCGCACGATCGCGTTCACCGAGATCGCCGGCGGGTACGACCAGCGGGCCGTGGACGACTTCCTGGCCGCGTGCGAGCACCAGCTCCGGTCCGGGCACGTGCCGCCCACCACGCTGCAGACCGGTGAGGCGGTGCTGGCGGTCAAGCTGCCGCGGTCCCCGAACGGCTACGATCGCGGCGAAGTCGACGCGTTCCTCGGCCGGGCCGCCGCGACGCTGGACGGCCAGGGGCGGATGACCTCCAGCGAGGTCCGCCACACGAGGTTCAGCACCACGTCGGGTCTGCGGCGGGGCTACCAGGTGCGCGCGGTGGACGCCTTGTTGGACGAGCTTGAGCAGGAGTTGCGGTTCCGTGGTCGATGACGTCGCCCTGGTCGTCGGGTTGGGCAACTCCGGCCCCAAGTACGAGGGCAACCGGCACAACGTCGGGTTCCTCGTGCTGGACGTGCTCGCGGCCCGCGTGGGCGGGAAGTTCAAGGCGCACAAGGGCGGCGCCGAGGTGGTCGAGGGCCGGTTGGCCGGGCGCCGCGTCGTGCTGGCCAAGCCGCGCGGCTACATGAACACCTCCGGCGGTCCCGTGGCGGGCACGGCGAACTTCTACAAGGTGCCGCCCGCGTCGATCGTCGTCGTGCACGACGAGCTGGACCTGCCGTTCGGGACGGTGCGGCTCAAGCTCGGCGGCGGCGAGAACGGGCACAACGGCCTGCGCTCGACCACCAAGTCGCTGGGCACCAAGGACTACCACCGGGTGCGGTTCGGGGTGGACCGGCCGCCGGGCCGGATGGACCCGGCGGACTACGTCCTGCGCGACTTCTCGCTCGTGGAGCGCAAGGAGCTGGCCTTCGAGCTGGACCGGGCGGCGGACGCCGTGGAGGCGTTGCTGGAGCTCGGCCTGGAAGCCGCCCAGAACAAGTTCCACTGAGCACGAGTTCGGCTGAGCACGAGTTCGGCTGAGCACGAGTTCGGCTGAGCACGAGTTCGGCTGAGCACGAGTTCCACTGAGCCCGGGGCCGCCGAGTCCTAGCGGTGGCCCAGCTCCACCTGGAGCAGGTGCGGCGAGACGGCGAAACCGCTGCGCTCGTAGGCCGTGACGGCCCGTTCGCTGGAGTGCACGGTCACCCGTTCGAGGCCGAGGGCGCGGGCTTGGTCCAGCAGGGCGTCCACGAGCCGGCCGCCGAGGCCCTCGCCCCGCCGGTCGGGCAGCACGTACACGGACTGCACGTCGCCCGACGCCCGGTCGGAGGCCGCCGGGTGCGGCACCCGCGGCACGACCGCGAGCCAGGCCATGCCGACGACCCGACCGGCCACGACCGCGACCGCGCACCGGTGGGTCGCCGCGTGGGCACGCGCCCACGCGGCGAAGCGGGCACCGAACTCCTCGTCGGCCGCAGGCACCTCACCGCGGCTCTCCAGCGTCCACCGCTGGCGCAGCTCGGCCACGGCGGGCAGGTCCTCGTCACGGGCCGGGCGGATCTCGACGTCGCTCATGCACCCATGGTGCCGAGCCGCCGTGAGGTCACCTCGCGGGCACCAGTGCCGCGGCGGCGGAGCGGCGGAGCTTGCCGGACGGCGTCTTCGGCAGGCTGCCGGGCTTGAGCACCACCACCGAGAACGGCCGCAGGCCGACCGCGTCCACGACCCGCGCGCTGATCTCCTTGCTCAACGCGCGCACCGCGTCGTCCTCACCGGCCAGCTTGGACTCGACCACCACGGCGAACCGCTCGCGCCGTGTGCCCGCGTCCAGCCGCACGGCCACCGCGTTGCCCGCCCGCACGCCCTCGACGGCCGTCGCCGCACGCTCGATGTCCGTGGGGTAGATGTTGCGCCCGCCCATGATGATCACGTCCTTGCGCCGTCCGCAGACGACGACCTGACCGTCCACCACGTACCCCTCGTCGCCGGTGTCCAGCCAGCCGTCGGCGTCCTGGGTGTCGCGCGGGCCGTCCACGGTCAGGTAGCCGGGCGTCACGGCCTCGCCGCGCACGCGCAGCTGCCCGACCTCGCGCTCGCCGCGCACGGTGCCCTCGGGGTCGACCACCTGCACCTCCAGCCCCGGCAACGGCGGCCCGAGCAGCGGGAACGCCCGCGCGTTCGGGCTGTCCGGCGGCACGGGCACGGCGCGGTGGCCCGCCTCCAGCTCCTCCGGGTCGACCACGTCGACCGCGATGCCGGTGAACACCGGCGCGAACGCCACGCCCAGCGTCGTCTCCGCCATGCCGTAGGCGCACAGCACGCACTCCGGCCGCAGCCCGAACCGCGCGCCCGCGTCGGTGAACGTCTTCACCGCGGCCGGGTCGATGGGCTCGGCGCCGTTGAGCGCGATGCGCAGCGTGGACAGGTCGTACGCGCCGTCGTCCACGCCCTGCATGCGGCGGGCGGCGATGGCGTAGGCGAAGTTCGGGGCGGCCGTGATGGTGCCCTTGTAGCGGCTGATCAGGTCCGGCCACAGGGTCGGCCTGGCGAGGAAGTCGACCGGGGTGACCTTGACCAGGTCCAGGCCGAACAGCATGGGCACGGTCAGGAACCCGACCATCCCCATGTCGTGGAACAGCGGCAGCCAGGACACCATCCGGTCGGTCTCCGGGTCGAGCTCGGCGGCGGTCTCCATCGCCTTGGCGTTGGACCACAGGTTGCCGTGGGTGATGCGGACGGCCTTCGGGTCCGCGGTGGACCCGCTGGTCAGCTGGAGCAGCGCGGGCATGTCCTCGTCGACGTCGACGGGCGCCTCCAGCGGCTCGCCGTCCAGCTCGTCCAGCTTGCGGTAGGCGACGCCGTGCTCGTCCAGCACGCCCGACAGCGCGTCGAACGGCGCTCCGAGCAGCACGAGCTTCGCGCCGATCATGGTCAGCACGCGCAGCGTGTCCTCGGCCCACTCGGTGAGGTCGGTGCGGGCCGTCGGCTGGTGCAGCATGGTCGTGCTGCCGCCGGCCAGCCACACCGCCTGCACGGCGGGCGCGATCAGCGCCGGGTCACCGGCCAGGACCGCGATCGACGCGCCCCGGCCCACCCCTCCCGCCACGAGCGCACCGGCCATGCGGGCGGCCTGCTGGTGCACCTCCGCCCACGACCGCCGGGTCGGAGCGTTCGGCTCCCCCGTGGTCATGCCCCGCGCCCGTCCCCCGGCACCCGTAGCGGTTGCCACCATCGTGTCCACGAACCGGCTCATGCCCGTCAGGGTAGAGCGATCTTCCGACTATTGAGCCGATAGGGCGAAACATCCCGACCACCATCCGGCGATACTCCCCCGTACACCACACGAAGGAGGTAATGGGGTGGCCGGGTTCGACGCTCGCCAGCACCTGCCGGCACATCCGGCGCCGCTGTTGGGCGCGCAGGATCTGCGGCAGGTCGCCTTCCACCGTCCCCCTCCCGGCCGGCCCGGGTACGACGAGGGACAGGTGGACGCCTTCATCGACCGCATCGAGGCGACGCTGCTGGGTCGGGACGACGTCACCGAGCAGGACGTGAGACGGGTGCGGTTCAGACCGGCCAGACCCGGCTACTACGCCGCTGAGGTCGACGCGTTCATGGACCTCGTGGCCGAGACGCTCGGTTCCACGCCGCAACGGCGGCAGGCCACCGCGCCCGCGCAGGGCGCGCACGCCACGTCGACCGGGATGCGCCCCGCGGCCCGGCTCACGCCGCAGGACGTGCGGGGCGTGCGGTTCCACAAGCCCAGACCGGGCAACCGCGGTTACCACGAGGGCGAGATCGACGCGTTCCTCGACCGGATCGAGAACACCCTGGCAGGGCGGGACGACCTGACCGCCCGCGAGGTGCAGGACTTCGAGTTCAGCTACGCCCCGCCGGGTCAGGTGGGGTACGACGAGGACGACGTGGACACGTTCCTCGACCTGGTCGTGGTGACGTTGGAGCGGATGCCCACCCCGCCCGCGCCCGTGCGGCCGACGTCCTCCGCTCTGCCCGCTCCCGCCCTCGCGCCGGTGCCCCCTCCCGTCCGGCCGCGTCCGGGGCCCGGCAGCCGCCCGTTGACCGCCCGGGACGTGCGCACCGCGGCGTTCGGCAAGCCGCCCCGCGGCCGTCGCGGCTACCAGGAGTCGCAGGTCGACAAGTTCCTCGACCGGATCGAGAACACGTTGCTCGGGCAGGACGACCTGACCGCCCGCGAGGTCCGCGAGGTCCGCTTCAGCCGGCCCATGTTCGGCCGGCGCGGGTACGACGAGACGGAGGTGGACGCGTTCCTGGCGCGGGTCGAGAAGCAGCTGGGCGACGGACCGCTGCGGCCGACCGCGCTGCCGCCGATCACGTCGTGGAAGCAGCTGCGCCTGATCAAGATCCCGGTGGCGGGACCGGCGCAGCGCGGGTACCGGGCGTCCCAGGTGGACCGGGTGCTGGAGGAGGTCGGGATCGCCCTGGACGGGATGGTCGGCGCGTCGTCGGAGGAGGTGTCGCGGACGAAGTTCGCCACGTCGATGATGGCGGGCCAGGGCTACGACTGCTCGTTCGTGGACGAGCTGATGCCGTTGCTGGTGGCCGAACTGCGCCGCCGCGGCCGCTGATCTCGCGCGGCCTTTTCCGAGGCCGGCCACAGCGTGCACGCGCCGGCCTGCCTCGCCCCCTGCCCCGCCGAGAGTCCTACCTCCACGACGCGAGAGTCCTACCTCCAGCACGCGAGAGTCCTACCTTCAGCACGCGAGAGTCCTACGCTCACGCACCCTGAGTTCAACGCTCGTGCTTAACGGCGTTAAGCGTG
>NZ_JBFAAX010000070.1:0-5990 GCF_040639995.1 Actinosynnema sp. NPDC023658
CCGGCTTTGGCCTGCCTGGGGTGCCCGTAAGGGCCCCATGTCAAATCGAGCCGGGCGGGACCACCGCTCTCCGACCGACCACCAACGCTCTCACCGAACCCCAACAGCCAACGATCAACCCCTGATCGTCAACCCGACCTTCTGGAACTCCTTCAGGTCCGAGTACCCGGTCTTCGCCATCGCCCGCCGCAACGACCCGAACAGGTTCGTCACGCCCCGCGGGTCCACCGACGGGCCGAACAGCAGCTTGCGCAGGTCGACGACCTGGTCCACGCCGGTCGACACGTGGCTGCGCGGCACGGAGGGGTGCGCCGACGCGGCGGTCCAGTACAAACCCTGGCCCGGCGCCTCGGACGCCGCCGCCAGCGGTTCGCCCAGCATCACCGCGTCCGCGCCGCACGCGATCGACTTCGCGATCTCACCGCTGGTCAGCGCGCCGCCGTCAGCGATCACGTGCACGTACCGGCCACCGGTCTCGTCCAGGTAGTCCCGGCGGGCCGCGGCGGCGTCCGCGATGGCCGTGGCCATCGGCACACCGATGCCCAGCACGGCGTCCGTCGTGGTCACGCCCGGCGTGTAGCCGTAGCCGACGATCACGCCCGCCGCGCCCGTGCGCATCAGGTGCATCGCGGTCCGGTAGTCGCCCACGCCACCCGCGATCACCGGGATGTCGAGGTCCGCGATGAACGACTTCAGGTTCAGCGGCTCGCCGTCGCGCGACACGTGCTCGGCCGAGATGATCGTGCCCTGCACGACCAGGATCTCCACGCCGGCCGCCAGCAGGTCCGGGGTCAGCTCGGCCGCGCGCTGCGGGCTGACCCGCACCGCGACCGTCACGCCCGACTCGCGCACCTGCTTGACCGCCTCAGCGATCAGGTCCATCCGCACCGGCGCGGAGTGCAGCTCCTGGAGCACCCGCACCGGCGCGGCCGGGTCGTCGGTGTCCTCCACGGCCTGCACCAGCCGGAACAGGGCCTCTTCCACGTCACCGTGCCGGGCCCACAGGCCCTCCGCGTTGAGCACGCCCAACCCGCCCAGCTCACCGATCGCGACCGCCGTGCCCGGCGACACGATGGCGTCCGTGGGGTGGGTGATCAGCGGGATCTCGAACCGGTAGGCGTCGATCTGCCACGCCGTCGAGACGTCCTTGGAGGACCGGGTCCTCCGGGACGGGATGATCTCCACGTCGTCCAGCTCGTAGGCCCGCCTCGCGGTCCGGCCCATGCCGATCTCGACCAGATCGCGCACCTTAAGTCGTCCTTCCCTGGAGCCAGCTCAAACCAGTGGACCTTAGCTCAGCGCCGCCCGGTTCAGCGGGTCGTGTAGTTCGGCGCCTCGACGGTCATGGTGATGTCGTGCGGGTGGCTCTCCTTCAGACCGGCCGCCGTGATGCGCACCAGCTGCTTCTGCTGGAGGTCCGCGACGGTCTTCGAGCCGGTGTAGCCCATCGCCGCGCGCAGACCGCCCACCAGCTGGTGGACCACGGTCGACAGCGGCCCGCGGAACGGCGTGCGGCCCTCGATGCCCTCGGGCACCAGCTTGTCCTCGGACAGCACGTCGTCCTGGAAGTAGCGGTCCTTGGAGTACGACTTGCCCTCGCCGCGCCCCTGGAGCGCCGCCAGCGAGCCCATGCCCCGGTAGGTCTTGAACTGCTTGCCGTTGACCAGCACCAGCTCGCCCGGCGACTCGGCGGTGCCCGCCAGCAGGCTGCCGAGCATGACCGCGCTCGCGCCGGCCGCGATGGCCTTCGCGATGTCGCCCGAGTACTGGATGCCGCCGTCACCGATCACCGGAACGCCCGCCGGCGCGCACGCCAGCCCGGCCTCGTAGATGGCGGTGATCTGCGGCACGCCGACGCCCGCGACCACGCGGGTGGTGCAGATCGAGCCGGGGCCGACGCCGACCTTCACGCCGTCCGCGCCCGCGTCCACCAGGGCCTGGGCGCCCGCGCGGGTGGCGACGTTGCCGCCGACCACGTCGACCTCGTCACCCAGCTCCTTCTTCACCTTGGCGACCATCTCCAGCACGTTGCGCTGGTGGCCGTGCGCGGTGTCGACCATGATCACGTCGACGCCCGCGTCGGCCAGCGCCATCGCCCGCGCGAAGCTGTCCTCGCCCACGCCGATCGCGGCGGCGCACAGCAGCCGGCCGTCCGGGTCCTTCGAGGCGTTCGGGTACTGCTCGGTCTTGACGAAGTCCTTGACCGTGATCAGGCCGCGCAGCTTGCCGTCGCCGTCCACGATCGGCAGCTTCTCGACCTTGTGCCTGCGCAGCAGGCCCAGCGCGGCCTCCGCCGAGACGCCGACCTGGGCCGTGACCAGCGGACCGTTGGTCATCACCTCGCTGACCTTGCGCGAGTGGTCGACCTCGAACCGCATGTCGCGGTTGGTGATGATGCCGACGAGCTTGCCGTTGCCGTCGGTCACCGGCACGCCGGAGATCCGGTAGCGGGCGCACAGCTCGTCCACGTGCCTGATGGTGTCGTCCGGGGTGCAGGTGACCGGGTCGCTCACCATGCCCGCCTCGGACCGCTTGACGGTCTCCACCTGGCGGGCCTGCTCCTCCAAGGAGAGGTTGCGGTGCAGCACGCCGATGCCGCCCTGCCGGGCCATCGAGATGGCCATCCGGCCCTCGGTCACGGTGTCCATCGCGGCCGACGCCAGCGGGACCCGCAGCGTGATGTTGCGCGACAGCTTGGTGCTGGTGTCCACGCCGCTCGGGACGATCTCGGACTCGGCGGGCAGCAGCAGTACGTCGTCGAAGGTCAGTCCCAGCATGGCGAACTTGGGCGGGACTCCGTCAGCGTTGAGCTCGCTGGTCATGGCGGCTGGCTTGCCTTCCGTCGTGCGGCGATCCCGCCGCCGCGGATCGGGTTTCCACAGGCGGCGATGGGTTCAGGTCATGGTATCTGGACGCGGTCGGGGGTCCTGCCGGTACCGTGCGGGGTCGTGCCGCACGACGCGTTGCCACCAGACCCGTTCGCGGGTGACCCGGACGACCCGGCCAGGGCCCTCGGTGAACCCGAGCACGACCACGACCACCCGCCGATGGACGACACCGAGCGGACCGAGCTGATCGGTGACCTGAGCGACCTCGCCGTCTACCAGGCGCTGCTGGAACCCCGTGGTGTCAGGGGGATCGTGGTCGACTGCGGCGAGTGCCAGGAGCCGCACTACCACGACTGGGCGCTGCTGCGGTCGAGCCTGGAGCAGCTGCTGGCCGACGGCCGGATGCGCCCGCACGAGCCCGCGTACGACCCGGACCCGGCGGCCTACGTCAGCTGGGAGTACTGCCGCGGCTACGCCGACGGGGTCACCGCGACCGAGAGCGCCCGCTGAAGATGTGACGAAGCCCGCCCCCGAACGTGGGGGGGCTTCGTCACAAGCGGGGCTTCGTCGAAGCGGTCGGGTCAGTTCTCGGGTGCCGACTGGCTGCCGTCGGTGGCGCCGGGGGTCTGCGACTCGTCCCGGGTCTGGCCGCCCGCCGGCGACTCGCCCGACGTGGGCGGCGGCGGTGCCGCCGGGCCGTCCGTGGTCGGGGCCGGCTGCTCCGTGGTGGTCGTCGGCACGGTAGTCGTGGCCGGTTCCGGGGTGGTCGACGTCTCGGGCGACGGCCGGTTGTCGGTCGTCGTCGTGGGCACCGCCGGCGTGGTGGTCGGCCCCGCGGTGGGCGACGTGCTCGGTGACGGCGTGGTGCTCGTCAGCTCCTCGAGCAGCGACTCGTGCGTCTGGGTCAGGTCGTCCTTGCCGTCGTCCGGTGAGACGGACGGCAGGCTCGCACCCGCCTTGAGCAGCGCGTCACGCGCCTCGCCGTACCGGCCTTCGCGCAGTGCCACGCGAGCGGTGTCGAGGTCGTCCCGGACCGCGACGGCGGCTTCGACGGACCTTGCGTGCTCGGAGTAGAGGACCCTGGTCAGTCCCCAGAGCGCGTCGCCGGGTTCGGCGTCCCGCGCGACCAGGCTCATCCCGGTGAAGGCGATCGCCAGCACGGCGGCGGCGCTCGCGAGGGGGATGAGGAAGCGGTGCCTGCCCCGCGCTTGGGGGCGGGCGGCGGCGATCGTGGCCACCGCGGTGTCGGTGTCGACCAGCTCGCCCACCGGCGGGCTGTCCACCTCGCGCCGCCAGGCCAGCAGCAGCGCGTTCAGTTCGTCGTCGACGAGCGATTCCGGCTGGTCACCGTCGCGTCCGCCCAAGGCGTCGAGCAACGCGTCATCAGCCCGGATCCCCGCGAGGTCGTCCCCCGGCCCGGTCGTCGAGTCCTCGTCGACCAGGGTGTCTTCAGACTGCGGCGGTCTCTCATCTCGTCCGCGCACGACTTTTCCGTTGCCCTTCCCGTGCTGGTCAGCCACTCAGACCACCTCCTCCGCTGCCAACGTCTTGCGCAGGCGGGCCAAGGCGCGGTGTTGCGCCACCCGTACCGCGCCCGGCGTGGAGCCGACCGCGTCGGCGGTCTCTTCGGCCGACAGGCCGACGACCACTCGAAGCAGCAGGATTTCCCGCTGCTTCTCCGGAAGGACTTTCAGGAGAACGGCCATCCGCTCCGACAGCTCGCCCTGCATGGCGCGCTGCTCGGGGCCGGCCTCGGTCTCAGGGGCGTCCGGCACCTCCGGGACCGGTTCGGACCGGTTCCGGGCTGCGGAGCGATGCGCGTCGGCCACCTTGTGCGCGGCGATCCCGTAAACGAACGCCAAGAACGGCCGACCCTGGTCGCGATAGCTGGGCAGGGCCGTCAGCACCGCGAGACACACCTCCTGGGCCACGTCGTCCGCCGAAGCGAAAGACCTCTCCTGCCTTCCGACTCTGGCGCGGCAGTACCGCACCACGAGGGGCCGGATGGATGCCAGGAGCCGCTCGATCGCGTGGCGGTCGCCATCGACGGCTGCGCCCACTTCGGCGTCCAGTCCGTCCCCCAAGTTGGTCATCGCAGACAACTGCCCTGGTGTTACGCGTAGGCGTATCGACAAAGACAGCACGGGCCGCTCGACGTCGCCCGTACTGGTGATGCTCACCGTACCGGTCGCGGGACCGGATGTTCGGCAATGGGGTCCATGTGGGGTCTTTAGACCTCACCTGATCAGCCGACACCCCGGAGTCGGCGCTGGTCGGCGCAGGTCGACACAACCCGGGCCCACAGGCCCACAGGCCCGGTCAGCCGACACGCTTCTCACGACGCGGTCCGGACGCACGGCGGCCCGGTGACGCGTGGCGTCACCGGGCTGGGCCGGAGGAAGGAGTTGCCGGAGCGACTCGCCTGACGAATCCGGCGAGCGTCGTGCCCCGACCGTCAGTCCTTGTGCTCCCCGCGGGTGCTCACCGCGGGACCGCGTCCCCTAGGAGACGAGGCCGCGCCGGAAGCCGTGCGCGACGGCTTGGGCCCGGTCGCGGACGCCGAGCTTGCGGAACAAGCGTCGGGCGTGCGTCTTCACCGTGTCCTCGGACAGGTAGAGCTCGCGCCCGATCTGCCCGTTGCTCTTGCCCTGGCTCATCCCGCGCAGCACCTGGAGCTCGCGCTCGGTGAGCTGGACGCCCGGGTCCGACGGTTGACGCGGCGCGGGCACGCTCGTGCTCGCGAGCGTGTGCGCCAGCGCGGCGACCAGCTCGGGGCGCGAGGCGTCCCAGCGCAGGTAACCGCGGGCCCCGCCGGCGATCGCGGCAGCGATGCTGCCCGCGTCGTCCGGTGCGCCGAAGACGATGACGTTTGCCTGCGGGTTGGCCGAGACGAGTCGCCGGGTCGCTTCGACCCCGGTCGGGACGGCGCGCTGGGTGCCAACCAGTACGACGTCGACCGGCTGCCGAGAGAACCGAGCCAACAACTCGTCACCGTGCGCTACGCAGTCGATGCGGCTAACCCCTGGGACAGCCGACATCACGCGGGTGAGACCCTCCCGCACACTGCGCCGGTCGTCGCAAATAAGGACCGTGGTCACGGGGACTCCTTCCTGCAGCCGAGTGACGTTCCACATCCCCTATCGGACGCTAGAGGCCGAACCT
>NZ_JBFAAX010000070.1:6090-7491 GCF_040639995.1 Actinosynnema sp. NPDC023658
GCCGGTCGTCGCAAATAAGGACCGTGGTCACGGGGACTCCTTCCTGCAGCCGAGTGACGTTCCACATCCCCTATCGGACGCTAGAGGCCGAACCTTGACACGATCCGGTGCTTAATCCGTCAAGAAGTTCGTCTGGAGGTCTGCGTTCGGGGGTTCCCCGGAACGGAGCAGCGCAGTCGGGATCCAGGGCGAGCGCTCCGCCAGCCGACGCCCGATCGGGTCGGCTCTGCGCAACACGCAGCTCAGAGCGTTTTCCGCGCGTTCTCTCATGTTTTGCACATCCGCAATAGTGCGGTCTGCCAGGGCGTTTGCCAGGACAAGCGCCGTCGGCCAGGACAACGAGAAAAGTCCGTTTCGGTCAGTGTGATTTAGGTCACAGAGTAGCACGTCAAGGCCTCGGCTGACGCTTTCGGGTGTCCCCCGGACAACGAGGGCGGTCCCCAGGACGAGGTCGGACTTGAGGGTGTGTCGCGTTGCGCCGGCCGCGCGGGCGGTGGCGGCGGCGACCTCGGCCGGGTGCACCGCCTGCTCGGCGTGACCGCCGGCCAGCGCGATCTCGGCGGCCAACCACTGGTGCCGCACCCGGCTGCGCCAACCGCGCGGCTCGACCCTCGCGTGCAGTCGCCGGGCCTCGGTGAGCCGACCGGCACCGACCGCGTCCGCCGCGAGCCCCAGGAGGGCGTCGGCCCTCGCCCCGGCGGGGTCGACGTCGTCCGGGTCGCACCCGTGGTGTCCGTCGTACCCGTGGTCCTCGGGGACCATCGCCAACGCCCGGCCGTCGAGCACCCGTGCCGCCGCGTGGCCGCCCAGCTGCCGCCGGTGCGAGGCGAGCGTCGAGGCCGCCAACGACCCGAACAGCCCGCCGCCCGCGATCAACCCCCCGAGCACCGAAGCCGCCGCCGCGTAGTGCCCCTGCCCACCGAGCACGACCGCCGCCAACCACCGCTGCTCCGCCCCACCGCCGAGCGCTGCCCACACCTCTGCCCCGGGCCGGTCCCCGAACGCCGCCTGCCTCACCGTCACGACACCCACTCCCCCGCCGGTTGTCCACAGGCGGCCCACGGACGCCCCGGATCGTCGTACCTGCGTGGCAGGGTAAAAGCAGGGGTCCCCTGGGCGGGGACCCCTGCGGAGCGCGCTCCAACCAGACAGCACCGCGGCGCTGCCCGCGGTGAAGTCCCTCGCGCCGACTGTGTGGCCGCCGCAGGCCGGGGTGTTCGCGCCTGGCGGCGTGCGGGACCGGACGGCTTCACCTTGTCGCCAGGATTAAGCAGCGTGGCCGGTGGGGCGCGACGCACGTTCGGGCGGGAGGCAGGGAGGCAGGGAGGCAGGGAGGCAGGGAGGCAGGGAGGCAGGGAGGCAGGGAGGCAGGGAGGCAGGGAGGCAGGGAGGCAGGGAGGC
>NZ_JBFAAX010000070.1:7591-20954 GCF_040639995.1 Actinosynnema sp. NPDC023658
AGGGAGGCAGGGAGGCAGGGAGGCAGGGAGGCAGGGAGGCAGGGAGGCAGGGAGGCAGGGAGGCAGGGAGGCAGGGAGGCAGGGAGGCAGGGAGGCAGGGAGGTTGGTCCCGGGACCGGCGGCGTAAACCTCGGAGGCGGGGTTGTGATGTGGGATGAAGGGGACGGGGTGGGGCGGGGTCAGCAGACGGCGCGTTCGATCGCGTCCGCGGCGGCGGCGAGATTGTTGATCCGCTCCGCCTGCTGCGGCACGACGCCGCGTTCCCAGCCCGGACCCCCGGCGAAGACGCGGAGGAGTTGGCGGGTCCTCGGCAGCGCCGACACGACTCCCGGATCGGCGTAGCGCGGCAGCTGCGCCCACAGCACCACCGCGGCCGGGGCGGTGCGGCGGACGGCTGACGCCAGGGCGTCCGCCGGCAGCGCCGCTCCCAACTGCCGCGCACCGACGCCGCGCCGCGCCAACTCCGCCGCCAACGGGTAGAGCGGCAGGTTGTGCCGCTCGTCCGGCATGCACGCCAGCAGCACGGGCCGGTGGTTGCGCGGCCTCGTCACGACCGGCGTCGCGCGGATCACCTCGGCCAGCACGCACTGCTCCACCAGGTGCGACACCTCGACGCCCGACCCCGAGTGCTCCCACCTCGCCGCGATCGCGGCCATCACCGGCCGCACCACGTCGTCCCACGTCGCGACCACGCCGTCGGCCTCGATCGCGTCGGCCAGCAGCGACTGCACCGCCGCCGCGTCCATCGCCAGCGCCGCCCGCCCCACGCCCCGCGCCCGCCGGTTCGCCTCCTGGAGCTTCAGCCCGCGCCCGCCGGTCGAGGCGCCGCGGTCGAGCTCCCCGCCGGCCAGGACCAGCGGCGCGCGCACCGGGCTCGACAGGGCGTACTTGGCGGCCTCGGCGGACGACGCGCCGCGCAGCAGGGCCCGCTGCATCAGCTCCAACCTGGCCACGTCGAGTGGCGCGTACTTGCGGTGTCGCCCGGTTGTGTGATCACTGGGTCCGAGGCCGTAACGGCGGTCCCATGTGCGGAGAGTGGCCGGCGCGACGCCCAGCCTGCGGGCCACGGCGGCCACCGAGAGGGTCACCGAATGCGCGGGATCGTCCTGCGCCGCAACGGAATCCCGGTCACCTTCCGGCGTCGTCCCGGCGTGGTCGGGGGGCGTCATCACGCTGACATCGTCCGTTCACCTGACGTCACCGGCAACTCCAGGTTTCAAATCGAATCGATCACCCATCGTATGAATTGCCGACAAAAGCCCGTACACCCCTTGAACAAGTTTTGGCGCGGTTCTACGGTGGATCATCGTTACGCCGAATGGAGCAGTTCTCGTCCATGGGCCAAGGAGGCGGTCTCGATGGCGGACACCCGAAGGCTTCCCGGTCCCAACGCGGATCTGTGGGACTGGCAGATGCGCGGCTCGTGCCGCGGGATGGACAGCGCGTTCTTCTTCCACCCGGACGGGGAGCGCGGACCGGCTCGGGCACGGCGGGAGGCGCGGGCGAAAGCCGTGTGCCTGTCGTGCCCGGTGTTGGAGATGTGCCGACGGCACGCCTTGGCCGTTCAGGAGCCCTACGGCATCTGGGGCGGCCTGTCGGAGTCCGAGCGGGACAGCATCATCAAGGCGCGCAAGCGGCAGTTGACGCCGGCCTGAAGCCCGACGTGCGGAAGGCGTCGAGCCCGACGTGCGGTAGGGCCGACGCCGGACGTGCGGGAGGGGCGGCACCCTCGTGGGTGCCGCCCCTCCTGTTCGCGCTACCGGTGCGGGGACCGGTCAGTGGCCGTGGCCGTGACCGTGCCCGCCGGCGGAGGCGGACTCGTCTTCCTTCTTCTCCACGATGGCGCTCTCGGTGGTGAGCACCATGCGGGCGATGGAAGCGGCGTTGGTGACCGCGGAACGGGTGACCTTCACCGGGTCGATGATCCCGGCTTCCAGCAGGTCGCCGTAGACCAGGGTGGCGGCGTTGAGGCCGAAGCCCCACTCCTGCTCGCGCACCTTGTTCACCACGACCGCGCCTTCGAGGCCGGCGTTCGCGGCGATCCAGAACAGCGCCGAGCCCAGGGCCTCGCGGACGATCGCGACACCGGTCGCCTCGTCACCGGACAGGCCGAGGCCGCCGTCGAGCACCTTGGCCGCGTGGACCAGGGCCGAACCGCCGCCGGGCACGATGCCCTCCTCGACCGCGGCCTTGGTCGCGGACACCGCGTCCTCGATGCGGTGCTTGCGCTCCTTGAGCTCGGTCTCGGTGGCCGCGCCGACCTTGATCACGGCGATGCCGCCGGACAGCTTGGCCAGCCGCTCCTGCAGCTTCTCGCGGTCCCAGTCGGAGTCGGTGGACTCGATCTCGCGGCGCAGCTGCTCCGCGCGACCGGCCACGTCGGCCTTGGTGCCGCCGCCGTCGACGATGGTCGTGTTGTCCTTGGACACGACGACCCGCCGGGCGCTGCCCAGCACGTCGAGGGTGGCCTCGGACAGCTTCAGGCCGACCTCGGCCGCGATGACCTGCGCGCCGGTGACGACGGCCAGGTCGTCCAGGAACGCCTTGCGGCGGTCACCGAAGTACGGGGCCTTGACGGCGACGACGCGCAGCGTCTTGCGCAGGGCGTTGACCACCAGGGTGGACAGCGCCTCGCCCTCGACGTCCTCCGCGACGATGACCAGCGGCTTGCCGGCCTCGGCCACCTTCTCCAGGATCGGCAGCAGGTCGGCCAGGGCCGAGATCTTCTCGCGGTGCAGCAGGATGCGGGCGTCCTCGAACACCGTCTCCTGGGCTTCGAGGTCGGTGGCGAAGTGCGCCGACACGTAGCCCTTGTCGAACTGCACGCCCTCGGTGATCTGGAGCTCGGTGGCCATCGAGGAGGACTCCTCGACGGTGATCACACCGTCCTCACCGACCTTCTCGATGGCTTCGCCGAGCAGGGCGCCGATGGACTCGTCGCGGGACGAGACGGTGCCGACCTGGGCGATGTTGTCGCGGCCCTTGACCGGGGTGGCCTTGGCCTTGAGGGCGTCCACGACGGCCTCGGCCGCGGCCTGGATGCCGACGCCGAGCGACATCGGGTTCGCACCCGCGGCCACGTTGCGCAGGCCGACCCGGACCATGGCCTGGGCCAGGACGGTCGCGGTCGTCGTGCCGTCGCCGGCCACGTCGTTGGTCTTGGTGGCGACGCTCTTGGCGAGCTGGGCGCCCAGGTTCTCGAACGCGTCGTCCAGCTCGATCTCGCGGGCGATGGTCACGCCGTCGTTGGTGACGGTCGGCCCACCGAACTTCTTGTCGAGCACGACGTGCCTGCCGCGCGGGCCGAGGGTCACCTTGACCGTGTCCGCGAGCTTGTTCACACCGCGCTCAAGGGCCCGACGAGCGTCCTCGTCGAAGCTGATCTGCTTGGGCATTGCCTACGCCTCTCTTGATGCGAAACGCCCCGGGAGCCCCGGTTGGGGTTCGCCGGGGCGTCTTGCCGTGTCCAGCCGAACGTCAGTTGATGACGGCCAGCACGTCGCGGGCGGAGAGGATGAGGTACTCCTCGCCGTTGTACTTGACCTCGGTGCCGCCGTACTTGGAGTAGATGACGACGTCGCCGACAGCCACGTCCACCGGGACGCGGTTGCCCTTGTCGTCGATCCGGCCGGGGCCGACCGCGATGACCTTGCCCTCCTGGGGCTTCTCCTTCGCGGTGTCCGGGATCACGAGGCCGGAAGCGGTCGTGGTCTCGGCCTCGCTGGCCTGGACGACGATCTTGTCCTCGAGCGGCTTGATGTTCACGCTCACCGGGCTGACCTCCACGGTCGTCGAAAGCGTTGGCAGGTTGCGTTTACGGCTCCTGCCACCCCGCCGTCGCGGGGGTCGGGGCGGTTGCTGGTGCCGTGCATCTAGCACTCTACCCATGCGAGTGCCAACGCTTCAACGACCCCCCGCAACCCTGGCGGGTGAAGTCGTCCACTGCCGGCAGACCGCCGTTCACCCGGACGCCAACCTGGTCGGCAACGGTGTGGCCCATGACCACGGTGACCCGACGTTCCCTGCTCATCGGCGGTGCCGCCGGCCTGGCGCTCGCAACGGCCGGCGCGGGCTTCGCGAAGCTCGACGACCCGTTCACCCTCGGCGTCGCCTCCGGTGACCCCGGCCCCGACGGCATGGTGCTGTGGACGCGGCTCGCGCCCGAGCCCTTGAACGAGGACGGCCTCGGCGGCATGCCGAACCGCGTCGTGCCCGTGCGCTGGGAGCTGGCCGAGGACGAGCGCTTCCGGCGCGTGGTGCGTCGGGGCGTGCAGCCGGCCCGCCCGGAGTCCGCGCACAGCGTGCACGTGGAGACGTTCGGCCTGCGGCCCGGCCGCGAGTACTTCTACCGGTTCAAGGTCGACGACCACGTCTCCCCCGTCGGCCGGACCCGGACGACGCCCGAGCCGGGGGTGCTCGGACAGGACCTGACCATGTGCTTCGCGTCGTGCGCGCACTACGGCGAGGGCTACTTCACCGCGTACCGGCGGCTGGCCGAGGACCACCCGGACGTCGTCCTGCACCTGGGCGACTACCAGTACGAGTACGCGGCCAAGGCGGGCGACGTGCGCGCGGTGCTCGGCCCGGAGACCCGCACGCTGGCCGACTACCGGCTCCGGCACGCCCAGTACAAGACCGACGCCGACCTCCAGCTCGCGCACTCGGTGGCGCCGTGGGTGGTGGTGTGGGACGACCACGAGACCGAGAACAACTGGGCCGACGAGGTGCCCGAGCAGCCGGACCCGGCCTTCCTGGACCGGCGTGCGGCGGCGTTCCGGGCGTACTACGAGAACATGCCGCTGCGGCGCGGCGCCAAGCCCGACGGCATCGACATGCGGCTCTACCGGCGGATCCGGTGGGGCGGGCTGGTCGACTTCCACATGCTCGACACCCGCCAGTACCGCGACGACCAGGCGTGCGGCGACGGGTGGAAGACCTGCGCCGACGCCGGCCTGCCGACCCGCACGATCACCGGCGCCGAGCAGGAGGCGTGGCTGCTCGACGGGTTCCGCCGGTCCCGGTCGCGCTGGGACGTGCTCGGCCAGCAGGTGTTCTTCGCCGAGCGGGACCGCGAGGACGGGCCGGGGAAGGAGCTGTCCATGGACTCCTGGGACGGCTACCTGGCGTCCCGCGACCGGGTGACGCGCGGCTGGGTGGACGCGAAGGTCCGCAACGCGGTCGTGCTGACCGGTGACGTGCACGCCGCGTACGCCGCCGAGATCAAGGCCGACTGGAACGACCCGGCGTCGTCGCGGACGGTGGGCACCGAGCTGGTGTGCACGTCGGTGACCTCCGGCGGCGACGGCAACGACACCGCCGACGAGGTGCAGCTGCGGAACAACCCGCACATCAAGCTGCACAGCAGGCGGCGCGGGTACGTGCGGACGAAGTTCACGGCCCGTGAGCTGCGGGCGGACTTCCGGGCGCTGCCGTACGTGCGGGCGGCCGGGGCCGAGGCGACGACGGTGGCGTCGTTCGTCGTCGAGGACCGCGACCCCGGCCTGCACGCCGTGTGATCAGCCCCTGAGGACGTCGATCAGGACGGTCCAGCTGTCCTTGCCGCGCCCGGCCGCGATGGCGCGGTCGTAGAGCGACCGGACCGCCGCGGGCAGCGCGGTGTCGACCCCGGCGGCCTCGCTCGCGCCCACGACGTGCGCCGCGGTGGCGCCCATCATGGCCGCGGTGGCGAGGTCGCCGGGGTGCTCGCCGGAGTCGACGTGCCGCGCGGTCTCGTCGACGTACATCGCCAGGGTGGAGACGACGTCGGTGAGGTGGGGCGCGTACCGCTCGGCGGTGAAGCCCGCCGACTTCACCAGGGCGATGCCGTGCAGCATCGCCGCCAGCGAGGTGAGGAAGACGTCGAGCTGCGCCTGGTAGAGCAGCTGGGCGAGGGTGTGGTCCTCGCCCAGGTAGTCGGGCCTGCCGAGCACCGCGAGGGTGTCGGCGTGCCGGTCGAACACCTCGCGGGGACCGCTGTAGAACACGTAGGCGGCCGGGTGGCCGACCATTTGCGCGTTCGCCATCACGCCGCCGACCAGCAGTTCCGCACCCCGTTCGGCGAGCCAGGCGGCGGCCTTGAGGGTCTTGTCGGGCGTCTCGGAACTCAGGTTGACGACCGTGCGGCCGGCGAGGTCGACGCCGTCGAGGATGTCGTACATGGCCGCGTAGTCGGTGAGGCTGAGGACCAGCAGCCGGTTCGCGGCGACGGCGTCGGCGGCGGTGGCGGCGCGGGTGGCACCCAGGGCGACGACGGCGTCGGCACGGGCGGGCGTGCGGTTCCAGACCGTGACGGGGTGGCCGGCGGCGAGGAACCCGGTGGTCATGGCCTGGCCCATCGGGCCGAGGCCGATCAGGGTCAGCGGTGTCTTGTCGGTCATGTGCTCCTCACTCGTTCGTGTGCCTCCACGGTGGCCGGGGGCGCGCACGGTCCGCTGCGGGTCCGCTGGGGGTCGCCCGGTTACGGTCCGGGCGTGAGATTCGGGGTGTTGGGGCCGCTCGCGGTGTGGACGGCGGGCGGTGAGGCGGTCCGGGTCCCGGAGGCGAAGGTCCGGCTGCTGCTGGCGGACCTGCTCGCGCACGAGGGGCGGCCGGTGTCGGCGGACCGGTTGGCGTTCGACCTGTGGGGCGACGAACCACCTGGCAACCCGGTGAACACGCTCCAGACCAAGGTCTCGCAGCTGCGGCGGGCGTTGGAGACGGCCGAACCGGGCGGGCGCGAGCTGGTGGCGCACTCGCCCGGCGGGTACGCGGTGCGGGTCGACCCGTCCACTTCGGACGTGCTGCGGTTCCGCGAGCTGGTGGCGCGCGGCCGGTTCGCGGAGGCGCTGGCGTTGTGGCGGGGTGAGCCGCTGCAGGAGTTCGCCGACGCGCCGTTCGTCGCGCCCGCGGCGGCCCGCTGGACCGCGGAACGGCTGGCGGCGCTGGAGGCCTTCGCCGAGGTCGGTGACGTCGACCTGGCGGCGGAGGTGGCGCGGCACCCGTTGCGCGAACGTTTGCGCGGGCTGCACATGCGCGCCCTCTACCGGGCCGGGCGGCAGGTGGAGGCGTTGGCGAGCTACGCGGAGCTGCGTCGGCTGCTGGCCGAGGAGCAGGGGCTGGAGCCCGGTCCCGAGCTGACCGCCCTGCACCGGGCGATCCTCGCCCACGACCCGGCGCTGGGCGCCGTCGGCGGGCCGCGCACGAACCTGCCCGTGCCGGTCACCGACCTGGTCGGCCGGGACGAGGCGGTCGAGGAGCTGCGCGGGCTGGTGGGGCGTTCCCGGCTGGTCACGCTGACCGGGCCCGGCGGGGTCGGCAAGACGAGCCTGGCCGTGGAGGTCGCGCGGCGGGTGTCGGCGGTGGACGGGGTGTGGCTGGTCGAGCTGGCGGGCGTCGGCCGGGACGAGCAGGTGACGGGCGCGGTGGCCGAGGTGCTGGGGATCCGCGAGGACGCGCCGGGGCAGGCCCTGGTGGAGGCGTTGCGGGCGCGCGAGGTGCTGCTCGTGCTGGACAACTGCGAGCGGCTGGTCGAGCCGGTCGCCGCGGTGGTGTCGCGGCTGCTGCGGGCCGTGCCGGGCCTGCGCGTGCTGACCACCGGCCGTGAGCCGCTCGGCTTGGCGTTCGAGGTGGTCCGGGCCGTGCCGCCGCTGTCCGCGGAGGGCGCGGTGGAGCTGTTCGCGGCACGCGCTGCCGCCGCCGCTCCCGGCTTCACGCTCACGCCGGACAACGCGCCGGTGGTCGAGGCGATCTGCCGGCGGCTCGACGGGCTGCCGCTGGCGTTGGAGCTGGCCGCGACCCGCGTGCGGGGGCTGGGCGTGACCGCCCTGCTGGACCGGCTGGACGACCGGTTCCGGCTGCTGGCCACCGGGCACCGCGACGCGCCGGCCCGGCAGCGCACCCTGCGCGCGGTGATCGACTGGAGCTGGGACCTGCTCGGTGACGCCGAGCGGACCGTGCTGCGCCGCCTGTCCGTGCACGTGGACGGGTGCGCGGTGGACGCGGCCGAGGCCGTGTGCGCGGGCGGTGGCGTGGCGGCCGACGAGGTGGCGGACGTGCTGACGAGCCTGGTCAACCGGTCGCTGGTGGTCGCGCCCGAGCACACCGGCGAGCCGCGGTTCCGGCTGCTGGAGTCGGTCACCGACTACGGGCGGGAACGGCTGCACGAGGCGGGCGAGTCCGAGGAGGTGCGGGCTCGGCACGCGGCGTTCTACCTGGCGCTGGCGCGGCGGGCCGACCCGGAGCTGCGCGGGGCGGGGCAGGTGGCGTGGCTGCACCGGCTGGACGCCGAGACGGCGAACCTGCGTGCCGCGCACGAGGCGTTGGACCCGGTCGGTGCGGCCGGGCTGACCAGCGCGTTGACCTGGTACTGGTTCCTGCGCGGGCGGCTGCGGGAGGGTCGGCGGCTGATGACCGCGACCGATCCGGCGACGGTGGCGTGGCGGGCCGCGTTCGGCGTGCTGCTGGGTGAGGCGGCCGACCCGTCCGCCCTGGCCGGCACGGCGGACATCGAGGATCCCCGGCAACGGGCGCGCGCTCGGTGGTTCCTGGGTTATGTGCTGTCGACCGCGGGCGACATGCCGACCGCCGAGAGGTTGACCGACCAGGCGTTGGCGGCGTTCGAGGAGCTGGGCGACGAGTGGGGCGTGGCCGCCGCGCACAGCGACCGGGTGAGCCAGGCCCTCGCCCGCGGCCAGGTCGACCGGGCGCGGGCGTCGGCCTCGCGGTGCGCGGAGCTGTTCGCGTCGCTGGGTGAGCGGTGGGGGCAGCTGAAGGCGTCGTTCGGGTTGGGGGTGCTCGCGCAGCTGTCCGGCGACCACGAGCGGGCGGAGGCCGTGCACCGGGAGGGGCTGCGGGTGGCCGAGGAGCTGCGGTCGTGGCCGGAGGTGTCGTACAAGCTGTCCTGGCTGGGGCGGGTGGCGATGACGCGGGGTGACTACGCGCAGGCGCGTGACCTGCACGAACGGGCTCGTCGTGCGGCGGCGGAGCACGGGTTCTCGCCAGGTGAGGTGTACGCGGAGACCGGGTTGGCGATGGGTGCGCGGCGCGAGGGGCGGCTGGACGCGGCGGAGGCGCACTGGGAGCGGGTGCGGGCGTGGCACCGGCGGGCGGGGTTCGAGTCGGGTGCGACGTTGGTGCTGGCCGAGCTGGGGTTCGTGGCCGAGCTGCGGGGTGACGCGGCGCGGGCGTTCGAGCTGCAGTCGGAGGGGTTGGCGCTGGCCCGGCGGACGGGTGACCCGCGTGCGGTCGCGTTGGCGTTGGAGGGCGTGGCGGGCGCCCTGGTCCTGGCCGGTGACGCGGCGCGGGCGGCCCGGCTGCTGGGTGCGGCGACGGCGGCGCGGGCGTCCGTGGGCGTGCCGCTGCCGTCCGGCGAGCGCGGTGACGTGGACCGGATCGCCGCCGCCGCCCGTGCCGCGTTGGGCGAGGGGCGTTACGCGGCGGCGTTCGCCACCGGCCAGGCCGAAGGGCTCGACGTGCGCGTGTCCTGAGCGTTCAACTCAGGTGTCCTGAACGTAGGACTCTCGCGACGCGAACGTAGGACACGCGTGGTCTGGAGGTAGGACACGCGGGAGGTGGGAGGGGGCGTGGCGGGTCAGAGGATCTGGATGGTGCTCACGGGCAGGCCGGGGGTGGTGGACAGGTCCAGGGCGGAGGGCTTGGCGCCGGCGGCCACCAGGTGCGCGCCGAGGGCGGCGATCATCGCGCCGTTGTCGGTGCACAGGCGGGGACGGGGGACGCGCAGTTCGAGGCCCGCCTCGGCGCAGCGCTCGGCCGCGAGACCCGACAGGCGCGAGTTCGCCGCCACGCCGCCGGAGATCACCAGCGTGTCCACGCCGAGGTCCTTGCACGCCCGGATCGCCTTGGCGGTCAGCACGTCCGCCACCGCCTCCTGGAACGACGCGGCGACGTCGGCCAGCGGGATCTCCTCGCCCGCGCGCTCCTGCTTCTCCACCCACCGGGCCACCGACGTCTTCAGGCCGGAGAAGGAGAAGTCGTACTTCGCGTCACGCGGCCCGGTCAGGCCGCGCGGGAACGCGATGGCGCAGCCGTTGCCCTGCTTGGCGAGGTTGTCGATCGGCGGACCGCCCGGGTAGGGCAGGTCGAGCAGCCGGGCGACCTTGTCGTAGGCCTCTCCCGCCGCGTCGTCCACCGTGGACCCGATCTCGGTGATCCTCTCCGCCAGGCCCTCGATCAGCAGCAGCTGCGAGTGCCCGCCGGACACCAGCAGCGCCAGGCACCGCTTCGGCAGCGGCCCGTGCTGGAGGGTGTCCGCGGCGACGTGGCCGGCGAGGTGGTTGACGCCGTAGAGCGGCTTGTCCAACGCCGCCGCGTACGCCTTGGCCGCCGACACGCCGACGAGCAGCGCCCCGGCCAGCCCGGGACCGGCGGTGACCGCGATGGAGTGCACGTCCCGCAGCTCGATGCCGGCCTTCTCCACGGCGCGGCGCATGGTCGGGACCATCGCCTCCAGGTGGGCGCGGGACGCGACCTCGGGCACGACGCCGCCGAAGCGGGCGTGCTCCTCGACGCTGGACGCCACCTCGTCGGCGAGCAGCTCCAGCGACCCGTCCGGGCCGAGCCGGACGATGCCGACGCCGGTCTCGTCGCACGAGCTCTCGATACCGAGGATGAGCCGATCAGTCACGGTTCGCGGGCCTTCCCATCGTGTACGCGTCGGCGCCCGACGGCTGGTAGTAGCGGCGGCGCAGGCCGAGGTGCTCGAACCCGTGCGCCAGGTAGAGGCCGATGGCCGGCGCGTTGTCCGTGCGGACCTCCAGGAACACCGGCAGCCCCGCCTCGTCGGCCTTGGCGAGCAGGGCGCGCAGCAGCGTCTTGCCGACGCCGTCGCCCTGGTGGTCGGCCACGACGGCGATCGTGTGCACGCTCGCCTCGAAGTCGGTCAGGCCGAGGCCCGCGTACCCGATCAGGGTGCCGTCGAAGTACGCGCCGACGTAGAAGTTGCCGTTGTCCAGCTCGCTGCGGAACGCGTTCTCGCTCCACGGGTCGTCGCCGGGGAACAGCTCCTGCTCGATCCGCGCGCACAGCGCCGCGTCCTCGTGGCGCAGCGGCGCGATCGTGACGGTGCGCGGGCTCACCCCTTCGTCACCCGCTTGCGGCCGACCGGCTCGACGGCGTCGGGACGGCGCAGGTAGAGGGGGGTCAGCGCGGCGGGACGCGCACCGGCCAGCAGCTCACCGGCCGCCGCGGCGACCAGCGACACCGGCGACGGGTAGCGCGCCGGCACCAGCGGCAGGCCGATGACGTCGGCGTACAGCTCGGCGCCCTCCCCAGCGGCCTCGGCCACCGCGGGCAGCTTCGCGACCAGGTCGGCGGGCCGGTCCACGTGCGGGCCGTCGGTGCGCCGGCCGGCCGCGTCGTAGGCCGCCCAGTACACCTCCTTGCGGCGCGCGTCGGTCGCCACGAGCAGCGCCCGGCCGGTGGCCGCGTCCAGCGCGATGGCGTCCGGCGTCGGCACCGGGTAGACGGGCCGGTTGAGGGCCTGGCCGAGGGCGGCGGCGGTGACCAGGCCGACGCGCAGGCCGGTGAACGGCCCCGGACCCGAGCCGCACACGATCGCGTCGAGGTCCGACAGCCGGTGGCCCGCCTCCGCCATCGCCTCCTGCAGGTGCGGTGTCAGCAGTTCGCCGTGCGCCTTCGCGTTCACCGTCACCCGCTGGGCGAGCAGCCGGGGCGGCGAGTCGGGCGTCAGTTCCACGACCCCGGCCGTGACGGCGGGGGTGGCGGTGTCCAAGGCGAGCACTAGCACAACTGGAAAGGGTATCGGGTGGCGTGAGCCACACTTGTGTTGACGTCAACGTCAAGTCGGAGGATCGGCAGCGTGCGCATCGGAGAACTGGCGCGGCGGGGTGGGATCACCACCCGGGCGCTGCGCTACTACGAGTCCCTCGGACTGCTGCCCGCGCGCCGCGGGCCCAACGGGCAGCGGGAGTACGACGAGGACGACCTGCGGCTGGTGGCCGAGATCCGCTCGCTCACCGGCATCGGGTTCGCCCTGGAGGACACCCGCCCGTTCGTTCAGTGCCTGCGCGACGGCCACACCAGCGGCGACGCCTGCGAGGCGTCCGTCGAGGTGTACCGGCGCAAGCTGGCCGAGCTGGACGACTGCATCACGCGGCTGCAGGCGGTCCGGGACCAGGTGCGCGCACAACTGCAGGAAGCCGAGCAGAGGAGCGGACCATGCGGACGTTGACCGACGACGAGTTCAGCGGGGCGATCGGGACGGGGAACGTCCTGGTCGAGTTCGGCGCCGTCTGGTGCGGGCCGTGCCGGATGCTGGAACCGGTGCTCGACGAGATCGACCGGGAGCGCGACGACCTCACCGTGGTGAAGGTCGACACCGACGCGAGCCCGCGCACGGCCCGCGACCAGCGGATCATGTCCGCGCCGACCCTCCAGCTGTACAAGGACGGCGAGCTGGTGGCACAGACCGTGGGCGCCCGGCCGAAGATCCACCTGATGGCGTGGCTCGAACCACACTTGTGATGCGCACGACGGCGTGGCCGGTCACTGTGGGGGGATGCTCCTGCCAGCGCTGGCCTCGCCGTCGGCCAAGATCGCCCTGCGGTTCCCCGAGCGTGAGCTGACCTACGAGCAGCTGGCGGACGAGGCCCGCCGGGTGGCGCACGGGTTGGCGGGCCGCAAGCGGGTCGCGGTGTGGGCCCGGCCGACGCCCGCGACGTGCGTGGTGATCGTCGGCGCGCTGCTCGCGGGCGTGCCGGTGGTGCCGCTCAACCCCAAGGTCGGTGAGCGGGAGCTCTCGCACATCCTCACCGACAGCGCGCCCGACCTGGTCGTCGACGACGAGCTGCCGTCCGGCCCGCCGGTCGACCTGCCCGAGCCGGACGGCGAGGCGCCCGCGCTGATCGTCTACACGAGCGGCACGACGGGCCCGCCCAAGGGCGTGGTGCTGCCCCGGCGCGCGCTCGCGACGAACCTCGACGCGCTGGCGGAGACCTGGGCGTGGACCGGGGACGACGTGGTGGTGCACGGCCTGCCGCTGTTCCACGTGCACGGGCTGGGCATCGGGGTGCTCGGCCCGTTGCGGCGCGGCGGGACGGTGCACCACCTGGGGTCGTTCAGCGTGGCGAAGGCCGCCGAGGCGTTGCGCGGCGACGGCACGGTGATGTTCGGCGTGCCGACCATGTACCACCGGATCGCGGCCGAGCCGGAGCACGCCGACGCGTTCGCGCGGGCCCGGCTGCTGGTGTCGGGTTCGGCGGCGCTGCCCGCGTCCGTGCACGAGCGCATCGAGCGGCTGACCGGTCAGCGGGTGGTCGAGCGGTACGGCCGCCACCGAACACGGTTGGTCGCCGTTGTTCGAGGATAAGTACCCCCATGCGGGTGGTCCGGATCACTACGCCGCCTA
>NZ_JBFAAX010000071.1:0-11687 GCF_040639995.1 Actinosynnema sp. NPDC023658
CCGCCGCCGCCCGCGCCGACGAACAACCCGCCCGCGCCACAACCGGTGCAGCCCGCGCCGCAGCCCGAGGCACCCGCCGCCTACTACGCGAACTGCGACGCCGTCCGCGCCGCGGGCAAGGCACCCCTGTACGCCGGCCAGCCCGGCTACCGCGCCGCCCTGGACCGCGACAAGGACGGGGTGGCCTGCGAGTAGGTTCCACCGCCATGAAGGTGGACCGGCTGGAGGTCGAGTACGACCCGCGCACCGTCCTCGACGCGGCACGCGCCGCCGAGGCCGAGGGCTGTGACGGCTTCTGGCTCGCGGAGACCCGGCACGACCCGTTCCTGGCGCTGGGCCGCGTGGCCGGGCAGGTGGAACGGGTCGAGCTGGGCACGGCCATCGCGGTCGCGTTCGCCCGCAACCCGATGAGCACCGCCGTGCAGGCCAACGACCTCCAGCTGCTCTCCGGCGGCCGGTTCCACCTGGGCCTCGGCTCGCAGGTGCAGCCGCACGTCACCAAGCGGTTCGGCATGCCGTGGTCACGTCCCGCCGCGCGGATGCGCGAGTTCGTGCTGGCGCTGCGGGCCATCTGGCACAGCTGGGCCACGGGCGAGCGCCTGCGGTTCCGCGGCGAGTTCTACACGCACACGCTGATGACCCCGTTCTTCGATCCCGGGCCCAACCCCCACGGTCCGCCCGAGGTGTGGCTGGCGGGCGTCGGTGAGCTGATGACCGAGGCCGCGGGCGAGGTGGCGGACGGGTTCCTGTGCCACAGCTTCACCACCGAGCGCTACCTGCGCGAGGTCACGCTGCCCGCGCTGGCCAGGGGCCGGGCCAAGGCGGGCAGGCCGCTGGAGGGGCTGGGGATCAGCGGACCGTCGATGGTGGCGTGCGACGAGGCGGCCGTGGCCGAGGTCAGGCGGCAGATCGCGTTCTACGGCTCCACGCCCGCCTACCGGGCGGTGCTGGACCTGCACGGCTGGGGCGACCTGCACGAGGAGCTGCACCGGCTGTCCCGGCGGCAGCGGTGGGACGACATGGCCGCCGCCGTCACCGACGAGGTCCTGCACGCCTTCGCCGTCGTGGGCACGCCGGCAGCGGCGAAGGCGGAGCTGACCCGCCGCTACGGCGACGTGATCACCAGGATCGCGGCGCCGGTCGTCAGGACCGGATGAGGTGACGCCCGCTCGGTTCCTCGCGGACCCAGTGCCGGAACAACTCGGCCCGGACCCGCGCCACGGTCCGCCTGCGCACCCAGTGCCGACGCCCCACCCGCGCCGCGAGCACGGCCAGCGGCAGGGCCAGCACCGTCAGCACGACCATCGAAACCATCGCCATCACCTCCACGGTGGCAACGACACCGTGGCCCACGCCTGACGCCGATGGTGGAAACGTCACTCCGATGGAGCAGTGGCGACGACCTACGCTGGAACCGGCACGGAGGCCGAAGAAAAAAGGGGACCAAGCCGAGTGCACCGACTTGGTCCCCATCTCGCGAGCCGCCTATCGGAATCGAACCGATGACCTGCTCATTACGAGTGAGCCGCTCTGGCCGACTGAGCTAAGGCGGCGAGACGCGACAACTATAGCCCACGCCCCGGCGTCACCCGACCAGGGGTTGGGTCGTTAGAGCAGAAGTGACGCTGCTCACGCACGCGTCGCGGATCGACGCCGCTGTCCTGGAGGTTCGACCACATGCGCCTGATGGCCCTGCCCGCCGCCGCCGTGCTGGTCGCGCTCTGCGCCGCGCCCGCGCTCGCCCAGCCGTCGACGACGCCGGTGCCGGGGCCGCGCGACCCGAACCAGCCGCCGGTGTCCGCCGGACCGACGCTCCAGGCGCACGCGGTCGGTGACGCGGGCACGGGCCTGGCCGTGGTCCGGCTCGCGCCGGGCGCCACGCCGACCGACACGATCCTGCCCGGCTTCGGCGAGCAGCTGCCGGAGCAGTCGGCGGCCGAGATCGGGGTCGGGCTCGCGTCCGCGCAGGCCAACACCGAGGCGTACCTGGCCTACGAGCGGTCGGTGGCGCAGGCGTCGCCGCTGGGCTTCGCGGTGGCCGGCCGTGCGCCCCAGACGCCCGGCACGCTGGTGCAGACGGCCTCGCCGGACAACGCCGCGCCCCTCACCGGTGGCCTCACGCCACCCGCCACGCCGCTGGACGCCCTGCTCAAGGTCGGCCTGCTCGACGGCAGCGTGCACGCCCGCTGGAACGACGAGCTGGGCCCGTGCGTGCAGCCGCTCGCCGACGCCCGGACCTCCGTCGCCTCGCTCAGCGTCCTCAACGCCATCCCGACCCTGCCCGGCACGCCCGACCTGACCGGCCTGCTCACCGCGGACGCGCCGAAGCTGGACGCGGCGGCCAAGCAGTCGCTGATCGACAGCGTCAAGCAGCTCACCGCGCCGCTGAGCCAACTCGGCGGCCTGCTGTCCGGCACGCCCGACTCCGGCGCGAACGGCTCGCTGCTCAGCCTCCCGGAGACGCTCAGCGCCCACTCCACCGTCGAGCTGGTCGACGTGCCCGGCAGCGCGAACAAGGCCGTGCGGTCCACGTCCACCCTCCAGGCCGCGAGCGTCCGGCTCCTGGCCGGCACCGCGGCCGAGATCCGGGTCGACGTGGTCGGCCAGCCGACGCTCGTCGCGCTGTCCACCGGCGACCAGGCCACGTCGAAGATCACCTACACCGCGCCCGTGCTGCGGGTCAGCCAGGGCGGCAAGGAGCTGGGCACGATCGACGCGGCCAACCCGCGGCTGGACGTCCCGATCGGCGTCGCGCCGGGCCAGAAGCTGCCGCTGGTCGGCGCCCTGGCCGACGGCCTGCCCCGGTTGGACATCGGTGTGCTGCGGTTGCAGGTCGCGCAGCTCAACCAGAAGGACATGGTGATCGACGGCCCGCTGCAGCAGGGTGGACCGACCATCAAGGGGTTCATGCTCGGTGCCACCGCGCGCCTGCTGGACCTCCAGCTGCTGCCGACCGACGCGCTCGGCCTGCCGAACCTGCCGTCGGCGCTCGCGCAGGTGTCCCTGGGCGAGCAGGTCGTGCGCGCGGCGGCCCCGAACGGCGGCGTGGTGTGCGCCCCGGCGCAGATCCCACCGGGTGGCGGCGGTCAGGCCGCCCCGCCGAAGCAGGGCGAACCGCTGGCCTACACGAACGCGGCGTACAAGACGGTGCCGATCTTCTGGACGGGCACCGCGCTGCTGCTCGTCGGCGTGGTCGTGGTCGCCGCCCTGCCGAACCGCCGCCGACCGGCGGCACGTCCGACCGGGGCCTGAACGACCCCGGCCGGAAACGGCGTGCTCAGCCCCGCTGGAGGGTGGTGAGCATGGCTTCGATGGCGATGCGCGGCTTCACGTTGAGCTCCAGCGCGGTCCGGCAGCCCAGCACCGCCTCCAGCCGCCGCAGCGTCGACTCCGGCGACCACGACGTCGCCGCCGCGCGGGCGTCCTCGGCCCGGTCCGGGTGGTTGAGCACGGCCCGCGCGCCGGTCGCGGTCACCAGCACGTCCCGGTAGAACGCGGCCAGGTCGACCAGCGCCTGGTCCAGGGAGTCGCGCTGGGTCCGGGTGGCCCGCGACTTCTGCCGCTTCTCCAGGTCCTTCAACGCGCCCTTGGCGCCGCGTGACGCGGCGGCGGTGCCCTTGCCGGTGCCGCCACCGCCCATGGCGGTCTCCAGCGCCTCCCGCTCGGCCTGGTCACGGCCCTCGTTGGCGGTCAGCGCGTCACCCTCGGCGGCCGACACGAGCTGGTCGGCGCAGGTGAAGATGTCCGCCGGTCGCTTCAGCGCCAGCGGGATCCGCAGCACCGCCTCGCGCCGGGACCGCGACTCCTCGTCGGTGGCCAACCGCCGCGCCCGACCGACGTGCCCGCCGCACACCGAGGCCGCCCACGACGCCACCTCCGGCGCCAGGCCCTCGTCCTCCAGCGCGGACGCGATCGCCGCCGCGCGGGGCGTCGCCAGCGACACGATCCGGCAGCGCGACCGGATGGTCACCGACACGTCCTCGGGGTGGTCCGACGGCGCGCACAGCAGGAACACGGTCCGCGCGGGAGGCTCCTCCACCGCTTTGAGCAGCGCGTTCGCCGCGCCCTCGGTGAGCCGGTCGGCGTCAGCGATGATCACCACCTGCCACCGCCCGGACGTGGGCCGCCGCGCCGAGACCTGCACCAGCGACCGCATCTCGGCCACCGAGATCGACAACCCCTCGGGCGCGACCACCCGCACGTCGGCGTGCGTGCCCGCCAGCGCGGTGTGGCACCCGGCGCACGAGCCGCAGCCCGGCCGGTCGTCCGCGGCGGTGCACTGCAGAGCGGCGGCGAACGCCCGTGCCGCCCCCGAGCGCCCCGAACCGGGCGGCCCGGTGAACAGCCACGCGTGGGTCATCGCACCCGGCGCGGGCGACCCGCCCGCCACGATCGACGCGGCCGCCTCGGCCGCCGCCGACAGCACCGCGACCGCCTCGGGCTGACCTACGACATCACCCCACACACCACGGTTCACCAGGCGACCGTACCGATCCGTCAGGGCGTCTCCGCGACCGGCTTGACCGGCATCCTGGTCCTGCGCGCGAGCAGCGGCAGCACAGCGGTCCGCACCCGTTCGGCCACCTCGTCCTCGGTGCCGTCCGCGTCGACCACGACGTACCGCTCCGGGTCGGCGGAGGCCATGTCGGTCAGCAGCTTCTGCACCCGCCAGTGGTGCTCGACGGTGTCCAGCGTGCCGCCGGAGGCCCGAACCTGCGACGGCGTGCGGTCCAGTAGCACCGTCATGTCCGGCCGCAGCCGCCCGGTGGCCCAGTCGACCAGGCCCTCCACCTCGCGCGGCTCCACGCTGCCCGCGGCGCTGAAGTGCGCCAACGGGCTGTCGACGTACCGCTCCATGACGACCAGCGCGCCGTTGTCCAGCGCCGGCCGCACCTCGCGCTCCACCACGTCGGCCCGCACGGCCGCGGCCACCAGCGCGTGCGCCCGCACCCCGGCCAGGTCGGCGGTGGTCAGCAGGTTGCGCAGCCGCTGCTCGTCCAGGTCCGGGTCGGAGGCCAGCACCACCTCGCGGCCGGTCTCGCGCAACGCCTCGGACAGCCTGCGGGCCTGCACCGAGGTGTCCTGGCGCGTGTCGCCCTCGACGGCGATCAGCAGGCCGCCGGTCCGCGCCCGACCGCGCAGCACGGCGAGCAGGTCGGACAGGATCGGCTCGGACCGCCGGTTGTCCATCTGCCGGTAGGCGATGAGCCCGAGCAGCGCGGCGATCACGCCCGCGCCGAACAGCACCGGGCGCGTGCCGTCCACCTGCATCGGGTGGTCGAAGATCGTGACCGTGCGCTTCTGCACCACCGTGACCAGCAGCGGGGCGGCGGCCGACGAGGCGAACAGCACCACCTTGAGCAGCGACTGGAGCAGCGCCACGGTCCGGCCGCGCATCGCGTCCTCGACCTGCGAGCCGACGATGGTCAGGCCGGTGAGGAACGCCATGCCCGCCGACGCGCCGACGAACGCCACCGCGACCAGCGCCACCCACAGGTGCGGCGCGAACGACACCACCAGCAGGCTCAGGCCGGCGACCAGGATCGTCAGGCCGAACAGCCGGTCGTAGGGCAGCCGCCGGGCCATCCGCGGCGCGGTCGCCATGCCCAGCGCCAGACCCGCGAACACGGCCACGAACAGCAGGCCGAACGTGGAGTCGCCGCCCAGCAGCGACTGCGAGTAGGGGGTGGCCGTGCCGATCACCGCGCCGGCCGCGGCGAACGCGCCGATCATGCCGATGACCAGGCCGCGGACCAGCGGCGTGCGGGCCGCGTACCTCATGCCGTCGCGCAGCATGGCGAAGAAGCCGGGCGCCTCGCCGTTCTCGCGGGTGCGCTTGACCGCGGCGATCCGGCCGGACAGCTCCGGGATGCGGGTGGCCACGATGATGGCCGACGTCACGTACAGCGCGCCGTTGACCATGACCGCGATGGTGGCGATGCGGAACTCGAGGTTGCTGTTCTGCAGGCCCAGGTAGCCGGGGATGCCGGAGATGATCGAGTACAGGCCCGCGCCGGAGATGACCGAGATGCCGTAGGTCATCACCAGGCCGAGCTGGTTGGCCGTCTCCACCTGGTCCGGTCGGCGCAGCAGGTTCGGCACCGCGGAGTCCTTGGCCGGGATCCACAGCATCGCGCAGCAGCCGACCAGGAAGTTCGCGATGAACAACCACCACGCGGTGCCCACCAGCGCGATGGAGATGAACAGGCCGCCGCGCAGCAGGTCGCAGACGACCATGATCTTGCGGCGGTCGAACCGGTCGGCCAGCACGCCGCCGAGCGGCGCGAACAGGATGCCGGGCAGGAGCTGGGTCAGCACGACCAGGCTGAGCGAGAAGCTCTGCCACTGGTAGCTGTCCATGAGCTTGGTGACCAGGCCCGTCAGGGCCAGCAACGACAACCAGTCACCAACGCTGCACAGATAGGTGACACCCCAGAGCCTGCGGAAGGGCCGGATCGCCAACACGCTGCGAATCCGGTGGCTGGTCGACGCCGCTGTGCCGCCGTCTTGGATGGTGCTCACCCCCGCCGATGGTGCTGGCCGTAAGGGTAGCCGGACCGATTCACCCACTTGGCCACATCCACCATTCGGGTGACTGACGTGGCGTTCAGCGCAGGAGGTCGACCACGGCCTCGACGATCTCCCGCACCACGGTGAACAGCAGTCCGCCGAGCGCGACCAGCGCCACGAGGCACCCGATCAGCGCGCCCCGGCCCTTCCTGGGCTCCACCTGACCGCCCACCGGCTCGGGTTGGCGACGGGCGAGCTCGGCGTAGGGCGTGGAAGCCGCCGGCTGACCCGACACGTGCTGCGCCGGGGCCTGCGCGGGCGGCCGGGACGCCTGCGCCGACCGTCGCGCCGGGGCACGGCGGGTGGGCGGGACCTGCGCCGGCACGGGCCGCGGCACGGCCGGCGCGGTCGGGATCGCGGTCGCGGGCGGCCGGTACTGCCGCTCGCCCGTCACCAGGCCCGCGAGCGGGTCCGGGAACAGCGGAGGGGGCGGGGGCGGCTGCGTCCCGTCCGGGGCGAACCGGTCGCCACCGAACCGGTCGCCACCGGGCCGGCCGGCGCGCGAGCCGTCCACCGCCCCACCTCCCCTAGCTCTTCGCCTTGGCCGGTGCCTTCTTGCGCGCGGGCGCCTTCTTGGCCGCCGGGGCCTTCTTCTTCGTCGTCGGCCCCTTGGCCCGCTTCTCGGCCAGCAGCTCGGCCGCCCGCTCGTCGGACAGGCCTTCGACGCTGTCGGACTTGCGCAGCGAGGCGTTGGTCTCCCCGTCGGTGACGTACGGGCCGAACCGGCCCTCCTTGACCACCATGGGCTTGCCCGACACCGGGTCCGCGCCCAGCTCCTTCAACGGCGGCGCGGCAGCCGCCCGACCCCGCTTCTTCGGCTCGGCGTAGATCTTGAGCGCCTCGTCGAGGGTGACCGAGAACAGCTGGTCCTCGCTGGTCAGCGACCGCGAGTCGGTGCCCTTCTTCAGGTAGGGCCCGTACCGGCCGTTCTGCGCGGTGATCTCCGCGCCGGTCTCCGGGTCCTTGCCGACCACGCGCGGCAGCGACAGCAGCTTCAGCGCGTCGTCCAGCGTCACCGAGTCCAGCGACATCGACTTGAACAGCGAGCCGGTGCGCGGCTTCGGCGCCTTCTTCGTGCCCTCGGGCGCCTCGGGCAGCACCTCGGTGACGTACGGCCCGAACCGGCCCTCCTTGGCCACGATCTCGTGCCCGGTGACCGGGTCGCTGCCCAGCGAGCGGCCCTCCTGCGGCGTCGCGAACAGCTTCTCCGCGATCTCCCGGTTCAGCTCGTCGGGCGGCAGGTCGTCGGGCAGGTTGGCCCGCTGCGCCGCGGCCCCGCCGTCCGGCCCCTCGACCTCGCGCTCCAGGTACGGCCCGTAGCGGCCGACCCGGACGTAGACCGTGCGGCCCTCGTCGTCGGAGAACAGCGGGATCGAGTTGACCTCGCGGGCGTCGATCTCCTCCACGCTGGAGCCGACCAGCTTCTTCAGCCCGCCGGAACGGCCGACCGACGACTCCGGGCCGACGTTGCCGCCGAAGTAGAACCCGGACAGCCACGTGGTGCGCTCCTGGCGACCGGCCGCGATGCCGTCCAGCTCGTCCTCCAGCGCCGCGGTGAAGTCGTAGTCCACCAAGCGGCCGAAGTGCTGCTCCAGCAGCCCGACCACGGCGAACGCCACCCACGACGGGACCAGGGCGGAGCCCTTCTTCCACACGTAGCCGCGGTCCTGGACGGTGCTGATGATCGAGGCGTAGGTGGAGGGCCGGCCGATGCCCAGCTCCTCCATCGTCTTGATCAGGCTCGCCTCGGTGAAGCGGGGCGGCGGCGAGGTCGAGTGGCCGTCCGCGGACAGCTCGGCGGCCAGCAGCGACTGGTCCTTGACCAGCTGCGGGAGGCGCGACTCGGCGTCGTCGGACTCGCCGCCCGCCTCCGAGTCGACCGTCTCCACGTAGGCCTTGAGGAAGCCCGCGAAGGTGATCGTGCGGCCCGAGGAGGCGAACGTGACGGCCTCGCCGCCGGTCGTCGTGCCGGAGATGCGGACGCTGGTCGTGTTGCCCCGCGCGTCGGCCATCTGGGAGGCGATCGTGCGCTGCCAGATCAGCTCGTACAGCTTGAACTCGTCGGACTCCAGCTCGCGGGCCACCTGGCCGGGCGTGCGGAACACCTCGCCGGCCGGGCGGATGGCCTCGTGCGCCTCCTGCGCGTTCTTGACCTTGCGCGTGTACTGGCGGGGCTGGCTCGCCACGAACTGCGAGCCGTACAGCTCGGTGGCCTGTGCCCGCGCCGCCACGATCGCGGTCTCCGACAGCGTGGTGCTGTCGGTGCGCATGTAGGTGATGTAGCCGTTCTCGTACAGCTTCTGCGCGGTGCGCATGGTGCGGTCCGCGGAGAAGCGCAGCTTGCGGCCCGCCTCCTGCTGCAACGTGGAGGTCATGAACGGCGCGTACGGCTTGCGCGTGTACGGCTTCTCCTCCACCGAGGAGACCGTCATGGTGGCGTTGACCAGGCCGTCCGCGATGGCCCGGGCGTGCGCCTCGTCCAGCACGCGGACGTCGGAGGGCGCTCCCTTGGGCCCGGCCTTGAGCCTGCCGTCGGAGCCGAAGTCGCGACCGGCCGCCAGGCGGGTGCCGTCGACCGCGATCAGCCGGGCGCCGAACGTGCGGGGCGAGGCTTCCGCGCCCGCGTCCATCGTCGCGGAGACGTCCCAGTACGACGCGGTGACGAACTTCATCCGCTCGCGCTCGCGCTCGACCACGATCCGGGTCGCCACGGACTGCACGCGGCCCGCCGAGAGCTTCGGCATGACCTTCTTCCAGAGCACCGGGCTGACCTCGTAGCCGTAGAGGCGGTCGAGGATGCGGCGGGTCTCCTGGGCGTCGACCAGGTCCTGGTCCAGGTCGCGCGGGTTCGCGGCGGCGGCGAGGATCGCGGGTTCGGTGATCTCGTGGAACACCATCCGCCGGACGGGGACCTTCGGCTTCAGCGTGTCCAGCAGGTGCCAGGCGATGGCCTCGCCCTCGCGGTCGCCGTCTGTCGCGAGGTAGAGCTCGTCGACGTCCTTGAGCAGCTCTTTCAGCTCGGCGACGGTCGCCTTCTTGTCCGGCGTGACGACGTAGAGCGGCTCGAAGCCGTGGTCCACGTCCACCCCGAGCCTGGCCCACGGCATGCCCTTGTACTTCGCGGGCACGTCGGCCGCGCCGCGGGGCAGGTCGCGGATGTGCCCCTTGGATGACTCCACGACGAAGTCGTTGCCGAGGTACGACGCGATCTTCCGCGCCTTCGCGGGCGACTCGACGATCACCAACCGCCGGTTGCCGCTCGCTGATCCCCCGTTTGTCTTCCTCGCCCGTGTCGATCCAGCCACGCCGTCCCGCTCTCTTCGAACACTGTGTCCCGACCCGCCAGTGTGCACTGTCCTTTGTCGCCGCTGGGCAGCCCTGGTCGGGACAGGGTGACACAACTGTGCCGGATCCTCCGCCAACCCGACGCGCTACGCAGCCGGCCAGGTGCGCTCGGCAACGCCCCGCGGCGCGCGTCCGACCAGCTCCGCGAGCCGTTCGAGCCGCCGTCTGCCGACCACCCGGAGGGCCGGTCCCCCGGCCCCGTCCGCCAAGAGTGTCGCCGGGAGGCCCGACGTGGCCAATGCTTTTCGGAGGGTTTCGTGCGTGTCGGGCGCGGCCGGATCGAGGCCGAGCAGGTACCCGGAGCCGGACTCCACCCAGCGGCCGGACGCGAGCGCCCACAGCCGCAGCGCGCCGCCGTCGAGCGTGAAGTCGGGGGGCACGACCTTGCGCCGGCCGTCGAACCACTGCGCGGTCAACCCGGCCAGGTCGGCCCGGAAGGGTGTCGTGACCTGCCACGACTCGGTGATCTCCGGCTCGGGGTCGACCGCGTCCGGTGCGGGTCCGTCGGCTCCCGGTCCCCCGGCCCCGGCTTCGGGCTCCTCCGCCACGGATTCGGGTTCGGGCTCCTCGGCGGCGGGTTCGGGCTCCGGGGCGCGGCGGCCCGACCCGATCACCACCGGCTGGAAGCCGTCCGGCTCGTCGTCGACCAGCTCGTCCACGGGCTCGTCCAGCTCGTCGACCACCTCGTCGACCAGGTCGTCCAGGTCGTCCACGGGGTCGTCCGGGTCCGCCGGGGGCTCCGGCCGTTCCGCGGCGGGTTCGGGCTCGGGTTCGGCGGCACCCACCGGGGCCGGCTCGGGCTCCACCGGCTCGGACCGGGGCCCGGCCTGCGCCGACGCGGTCCTGACCAGCTCGACCCGCGCCTGCACCCCGCGCTCGGCCAGCGCGGCGGCCACGGCGGCGGCACGGGCCCGGGTGTCGACTCCCACCGACACCCGGGCCGCGCGTCCACGGGCGAAGCCCAGCGCCTGACCGGGCCCGCACAGCAGGCCCGCCAGGTCACCGACGCAAGGCTGCCTCGCCTCCGCCGAGAAGAAGGACAGTTGCCCCACGGTCAGGCAGCGTAGAACACACGTTCGACCACGGCCAGTCTCCGAAGGGCTGAACCACCTACCCCAACGGTCCCACTCGTCCCAGCGGTGTCACCGCCGGTGTCAGCCGCCGAGGCTCTTGAGCGTCTCCGACATCTTCACGCACTCCGGAGCCTGCTTGAACGCCTCACCGAGCTTCGGGTCCGCCTGGAGCTTCTTGACCTGCTCCTGGAGCTTGGACGGGTCGGCCTGGTCGCCGCCCAGCCGCTCCAGCTTGGCGGCGAACTCCGGGTCGGCCGGGTCGAGCTTGGCCAGCTCGGTGTTGACCTCGGTCAGCGTCTTGCCCGAGTCGGTGAAGAACTTGACCAGCTCGTCGTGCAGCTGCTGCGCGTCGGCCGACGGCGCTCCGAGGTCGTCCAGCTTCTGGCCCGCCTCGGACAGCGCCTTGCCGGCCTTGTCGCTGTAGTCGAGCAGGGCGGCCTTCTGCACGGCCGGGTCCTCCGCACCGCCCTCGAACATGGTCTTCAGCAGGGACATGACGCCCTCGACCGTCGGCCCGATGCCCTGGCAGAACGTGCCGGTCCACTTGACCGGGTCGGCGTCCGCCGCGGTCGTCGTGGTGGTGGTCGCGGACGACCCCTGGGTCGGGGGGGGGGGGGGGCCCCCCCCCCCCCCCCCCCCCGGGGGGAGCCCCCCGGCGGCCACCCCCCCCCCGGGGGCGGGCGTGTATGAATAAAAAAC
>NZ_JBFAAX010000071.1:11697-20260 GCF_040639995.1 Actinosynnema sp. NPDC023658
GGTCCGGCGGTGTTGTTTTTTTGGTGGTGGTGTAGGACCGTGGGTTTTTTTTCGCCGACTCCGCGCCCCCCCCGCGGGGGGGGTTTCCACCCGCGGGGGCAAACACGACCGCGAGTGCGACGCGATTCTTCACAAAAGCCCCCAATTCGCGAGAAAAGACGAGGGGGCAACCTACTACGAGGTGGGTGAGGCCGACTCGGACGGCCTCAGCGTCCGCAGGTCCTGGCAGGCAGGCGCCTTCTCGGCCGCCGCCGACAGCTCCGGCGACGCCTCCAGCTGCTTCAGCGGCGCGACGAAATCATCCAGGCGGGTGATGGCCTCACCGGCGGCCTGCAACCCGCCCACGGGGTCGTTGGCGTCCGCGGCCTCGATGGCGGCCTTGGCGTCGGTGAAGTTCTTCGCGATGCCGGCGAACGTCACCGCCATCTGCTCGACCTGCTCGTCACCGCCCGCCACCGGCGAGGGGCCGACCTCGCGCAGCTTGGTCGCGGTCTGGTTGAACGAGTCGGCCATCTGACCCATGTACGTGCCCATGTCGGCCTTGAGCTTCGCCGGGTCGTTGGCGTCGAGCTGCGGGGGCGTCTTGGGCGTGGTGGTGAACGCCGCGGTCGCCGTGCAGACCTTGTCCATGTACGCCACCGCCGCCTCGTCGGACGGCGCCGAGGACGACGTGGGCGTGCTGGAGCCACCACCGGACCCGGACCCGCAGCCGGCGACCGCCACGACCACGGCGGCCGAGGCGAGCAGCGGAATCAGTCTCATCAGGGTGCTCCCAACGGTGCTAGGCGTCACCGGACAGTGTGCCCCCATCCGGGCGCACCCACCCGGGTCGGCCCGCATGCCGGAACGCGCACCGCCCACGCGCCCGCCGACCTGCCCCGGACGTGCGAGGGCGGGGTGCCCCGACTCGGCACCCCGCCCTCGACCGGACGATCAGGCGTTGGTGGTGGCCTCCGCCGGGGTGTCCGCGATGGCCGTGCCGCGCCGCTTGGACACGACGACCGCCGCCACGATGCCCACCACGGCCACGACGGCGACCGTGTAGCGGATCCCGGCCGACGCGTCCGCGCCGACGGAGAACGTGACGATCGCGGGCGCGATCAGCACCGAGACCAGGTTCATGACCTTGATCAGCGGGTTGATGGCCGGACCGGCGGTGTCCTTGAACGGGTCGCCCACCGTGTCACCGATGACGGTCGCGGCGTGGGCGTCGGAGCCCTTGCCGCCGTGGTTGCCGTCCTCGACCAGCTTCTTCGCGTTGTCCCAGGCGCCACCGGAGTTGGCCAGGAACACCGCCATCAGCGTGCCGGTGGCGATCGCGCCGGCCAGGTACCCGGCCAGCGGACCGACGCCGAGTCCGAAGCCGACCGCGATCGGCGCCAGCACCGCGAGCAGGCCGGGGGTGGCCAGCTCGCGCAGCGAGTCCTTCGTGCAGATGTCGACGACCTTGCCGTACTCCGGCTTGACCGTGCCGTCCATGATGCCGGGGTTCTCGCGGAACTGGCGGCGCACCTCGAACACGATCGCGCCCGCCGCGCGGGTCACCGCGTTGACCGCGAGACCGGAGAACATGAACACCACGGCCGCGCCGATGAGCAGACCGACGAGCACGTTCGGCGCGAACGCGACGAAGTCGCCGTCCTCGAACTTGCTGCCGACGTCGGCCAGCGCCTTGTCGATCGCGTCCTTGTAGGAGCCGAACAGCGCGGTCGCCGCCAGCACGGCGGTGGCGATGGCGATGCCCTTGGTGATGGCCTTGGTGGTGTTGCCCACCGCGTCCAGCTCGGTGAGGATCTGCGCGCCCTCGCCGTCCACGTCGCCGGACATCTCCGCGATGCCCTGCGCGTTGTCGGAGACCGGGCCGAAGGTGTCCATGGCCACGATGACGCCGACCGTGGTCAGCAGGCCGCAACCGGCCAGCGCGACCGCGAACAGCGCCACGATCGCGGAGCCGGACAGCAGGAACGCGCCGTAGACCGCGCCACCGATGACCAGCGCGGTGTACACGGCCGACTCGAAGCCGACCGAGATGCCGGACAGGATGACGGTCGCCGCGCCGGTGAGCGAGGTGCGGCCGACCTCCTTGACCGGCTTGTGCTCGGTGCCGGTGAAGTAGCCGGTCAGCCAGAGGATGACGCCGGCCAGGGCGATGCCGATGATGACCGCGATGGCGGCGATCATCGCGGGGTTGCCCTTGGTGCTCGCGTCCGTGGTCGCGCCCGCGAGGTTGAGGCCCGCGAACGAGGTCGGCAGGTAGACGAACGCCGCGATCGTGCACAGCACCGCCGAGATGACCGCCGAGATGTAGAACGAGCGGTTGATCGCCGCGAGGCCGTTCTCGCCGGTGCGCGCCCTGGTGATGTACACGCCGATGACGGCGGTGATCACGCCGATGGCGGGCACGATCAGCGGGAACAGCAGCCCCTGCGCGCCGAACGCGGCGGTGCCGAGGATGAGCGACGCCACCAGGGTGACGGCGTAGGACTCGAACAGGTCGGCCGCCATGCCGGCGCAGTCACCGACGTTGTCGCCCACGTTGTCCGCGATGGTGGCCGCGTTGCGCGGGTCGTCCTCGGGGATGCCCTGCTCGACCTTGCCGACCAGGTCCGCGCCGACGTCGGCGGCCTTGGTGAAGATGCCGCCGCCGACCCGCATGAACATGGCGAGCAGCGCGGCGCCGAAGCCGAAGCCCTCCAGCACGCGGGGCGCCTGGCCCACGTAGACGAACACGACCAGGGCCGCGCCGAACAGGCCGAGGCCCACGGTGAACATGCCGACCACGCCGCCGGTGCGGAACGCGATCCGCATCGCCTTCTCACGGCCGCCGGTCTCCCTGGCGGCGGCGGCGACGCGCACGTTGGCGCGGGTCGACAGCCACATGCCGAGGTAGCCGATGGTGGCGGAGAAGCCGGCGCCGACGAGGAAGAACAGCGACCTGCCGATCCGTTCACCGATGTCCTCGGCGGGCAGCGCGAACAGCAGCACGAACACGATGACGACGAAGATGCCGAGCGTTCGGAACTGCCGGTTGAGGTAGGCCGCTGCGCCCTCTTGGACCGCCTTGGCGATGTCCTGCATCTTGGAGGTGCCCTGGCCCGTGGCCAGCACCTCCCGGAGCAGCACGTAGCCCACGGCCAGGGCAGCCAGGGCGACCACGGCGACCACGGCCACGAGGCCGCGATCACCTCCGGAGAGCTGTAGGCCCTCCGCGAGGAATTGCCGGGACATCCGTCCTCCTGGTGAGTTTTTCCAAGCCCAATGTCAGGGCCACCCCGCTGCTGTGAGGCGGGTCACTCACGCGACTGTCAGCCCCGACACAACGTGATGCACCCCTCATTGGATGCGATAGCGGCGGAGTCTATTCATAGTGCGCAACCAGGCAACGACGAGTCCCGTTCCGTGCACACACCGTTATCCGCGCAGGCTGCGTTGTCTCCCTTCCGGCGCGCTCCGTGATGTCGCCCGTGTGTGCGAAGCTGCGCCCCGTGGCGAACCAGGGACGTCGTTTGCTGGACCGGGTCCTCGCCGGTGTTCCGACCGGCGAATCGCCGTTGACGCACACGGAACACCAGCCCGCGCGCCCCGCTCAACCCGTTCCGTGGCCGTCGTGGACGCCGTCCCCGATCGTGTCCGCGCTGGTGGAGCGCGGTGTCGCGCAGCCGTGGCGGCACCAGGCCGAAGCGGCGGAGCTGGCGTGGTCGGGATCACACGTCGTGGTGGCGACGGGCACGGCTTCGGGCAAGTCGCTGGCGTACCAATTGCCGGTGCTGAGCGCGTTGACAGTTGATCCGAAGGCAACAGCTCTGTACCTCTCACCGACGAAGGCGTTGGGCGCGGACCAGTTGAGATCGGTGACCGCCCTGGGCGTGTCGGGGGTGCGCGCCGCGTCGTTCGACGGCGACACCCCGATGGCCGAGCGGGATTGGGTGCGCGCGCACGCCAACTGGGTGTTCAGCAACCCCGACATGCTGCACCGCGGGGTGCTGCCGAACCACGCCAGGTGGATCAGGTTCCTGCGCCGGCTGTCGTACGTGGTGGTCGACGAGTGCCACGCGTACCGGGGCGTTTTCGGATCGCACGTGGCGTTGTTGTTGCGACGGCTGCGGCGGGTCGCCCAGCGGTACGGCGCGGACCCGGTGTTCGTGCTGGCGTCCGCGACGGTGGCCGACCCGGGGGCGTCGGCCTCGGCGCTGCTGGGCGCGGACGTCGCGGCGGTGACGGAGGACGGGTCGCCGCGCGCCGGGCGCACGGTGGCGCTGTGGGAACCGCCGCTGCTGGACGAGCTGGAGGGCGAGAACGGTGCGCCGGTGCGCCGGTCGGCGGGCGCGGAGACGGCGCGAATCCTGGCCGACCTGGTCGTGGAGGGCGCGCGGTCGTTGGCGTTCGTGCGGTCGCGGGTGGGCGCGGAGCTGACGGCGCTGGGCGCGCGGCGGGTGCTGTCGGAGGTCGACCCGTCGCTGGCCGCCCGGGTCGCCGCCTACCGCGGCGGGTACCTGCCGGAGGAGCGGCGGGCGCTGGAGCGGGCGGTGTCGTCGGGCGAGCTGCTGGGCGTGGCGACGACGAACGCGCTGGAGCTGGGCGTCGACATCGTGGGGCTGGACGCCGTGGTGGTGGCCGGTTTCCCCGGCACGCTGGCGTCGTTCTGGCAGCAGGCCGGGCGGGCGGGGCGGACGCAGGACACCGACGCGCTGGTGGTGTTCGTGGCGCGGGACGACCCGCTGGACACCTACCTCGTGCACAACCCGTCGGCGGTGCTGGACAAGCCGGTCGAGGCGACGGTGCTGGACCCGACGAACCCGTACGTGCTGGAGCCGCAGCTGGCCTGCGCGGCGGCCGAGCTGCCGCTCACGACCGAGTCGCTGGCCTCGTTCGGCGGTGACGCGGCGCTGGCCGTGGTCGAGGACATGGTGGCGCGGCGGGTGCTGCGGCGCCGGCCGAACGGCTGGTACTGGACGTCGCACGACCGGCCGCACGCCGAGGTGGACATCCGCGGGTCCGGCGGCGAGCAGGTCGTGGTGGTGGAGGCCGACTCCGGGCGGATGCTGGGCACCGTCGACCACGGTTCGGCGTGCTGGCAGGTGCACTCGGGGGCGGTCTACCTGCACCAGGGCGAGTCGTACGTGGTGGACGAGCTGGACCTGGACAGCGGCCTGGCGCTGGTGCACGCGGAGAAGCCGGACTGGTCGACGACGGCCCGTGACACCAAGGACATCTCGGTGGTGCGGGAGCTGGAGCGGCGGGACTTCGACGGGGTGACGGTGTGCCTGGGCGAGGTCGAGGTGACCTCGCAGGTCGTCGGCTACCTGCGGAAGCTGCCGTCCGGTCAGGTGATCGACTCGGTGCCGCTGGCGCTGCCCGCGCAGACGTTGGTGACGCGGGCGGTCTGGTACACGGTCTCGGCCGAGTTGTTGGGCTCTGCGCCGTCGGGCAGTGCGCCGGGGGGCGCCGGTCTGGCTCCGGCGCGCATCCCCGGCGCACTGCATGCCGCCGAACACGCGGCGATCGGCCTGCTACCGCTCTTCGCGACCTGTGACCGCTGGGACATCGGCGGAGTCTCGACCGCCCTGCACCAGGACACCGGGGAGGCGACGGTGTTCGTGCACGACGGTCATCCCGGAGGAGCCGGGTTCGCCGACCGCGGGTTCAACGCGGTAGTCCCGTGGTTGGTCGCTACTAGGGAGGCCATCGCGGCTTGCGCGTGTCCGGCCGGGTGCCCGTCCTGCGTGCAGTCGCCGAAGTGCGGGAACGGCAACGATCCGCTGGACAAGGCGGGCGGTGTGGCCGTGCTGGACGTCGTGCTCGGGGTTGTCGGGGAGAGACGACACGACGCCCGGCACGGCCACGTCGGTCAGGATCGGTCGGCGGCGACCAGGCCGTAGCCCGCGACGCTGCCTGCGGCACGGTCGGTGACGCCGACGCTGTCGGCGGCCTGGACCAGTGCCTCGCGCACCACGTCCGCGTGCGGCAGCTGCCACGCGCAGATCTGCGGCTTGACCCGCCAGTGCACGACGCCGACCTGGGCCGGGCTCGGCGGCAGCGGGACGTACTCGCCCCGGCCGTAGTGCTTGACGTCGGCGTCGGTGATCACGGTGCCGCCGGAGGCGACCAGGAACATCCAGCGGCCCTCGGGGGTCGCCACGATCGGGACGGGGATGCCGGTGGCGCGCAGCTCCACCGCCGCCCGGCGGCCGAGGTCGGCGCCGACCTCGATGGCGTCCACGCCGTGACCGGTGGCCAGCAGGATGCTGTAGGAGTGGCCGGCCCACCAGGTGGCGACCTGCTCCGCCTTGGTGCCGATCCGTTCCTGCCAGTCGTGGTGCACCGGGATGGGTCCGTCGTCCTCGACGCCGTCACGCCCGGCCCACTGCTCACCCGCCGGATAGGTGCCCGGCAGCACAGGCCACCCGTGCCACGCGAGGTTGACCGCCTCCGCGCGCAGCTCGATGCGGAAGGCCCCGCGCCAGCTATCCGACCACTCCATCTTTCGTTCGCCTCCTGCGTTGCGCGTCCACGACACCGTGTCGCGTGCTCGTCGACACCGTGTCGGTGCCACCACTTGAACTAACGACATGACCGGGGGTTTTGGTAACCGGCTGTCGGCAACTGGTCGTTGTGGCACGGCGAACGCGGTGGGCGGGGACGAGCGGCAGAACCGACCACCAGCCGTTGGTTCCGGTTGAAGCCGCGGATCTGCGGTCGTGTGAGTCCGCTCACCGCCGATGGACGACCGTTCGTCGCGTGGGGTAGGGGTCAGGTTTCGGCCGGACCTGCGCGGGCACGGGCGCTGGGCGTGCCGAACACCGTGGCCTCGCCGGACACCCTCACGGTCACCTCCCACCCCTCTACCAGGCACGCGGTCATCCGACCGCCCATCCGCGCGACGACCCACTCGGCCCGCGAGCAGGCGTGCGCCACCCCGGAAGCCACCTCCCCCGCCGCCGCCAACGCACCGAGATCAGCCGCCGCACCCAACCGGTGCCGAGCCACCACGGCCTCCCCGACGTGCACCCCGACCACCACCACCCCGAACCACACCGCCCCTACGGCGACCGCGACCACCGAAGCCGCACCCCGCTCACCCAACACCCGCCTCCGACCCCCTGCACCCCTCCCTCCCCGCTCCAACCCCACGCCCTCACCCCTCTCCACCCCTGCCGCCCCTGCCACTCCTGCTCGCGCCCCCATCCCCGCCTCTGCTGCCCCGTCCGCGCTCACGTCCCCATCTCCGCTCGCACCCGCATTCGCGCTCCCGTCTCCGTCTCCGCTCGAACCCGCATTCGCGCTTCCGTCCCCGTGCCTGCCCGCACCCGCGCTCGCGCTCCCACCCCTGCCCGCACTCCACCTCCGCCCGCGGCCGCACCTCCTCCTCTCCGACCCGGCCGCCCGCCGTGTCCGCCTCCCCGCCCCGCCTGCCCGCCCCCGCCAGCCCTCCTCCTCGCCACCGGCCTCGGGCTCTCGCCTCACCGCCCACCGCGTCGCTGCCCCACCGCATCGCCGCCCACCGCATCACGGCCCACCGCACCGCGTCGCTGCCCGACCGCATCGCGCCGCCCGGCGGCGTCACGGCCCCACCGCATCGCCTCCCGACCGCATCACCGCCCCACCGCCCCTCAGTCCCACCGCCTCGCCGCTCGACCCTGTCCCGGCCCGACCGCCCGGTCGCGTCACGGCCCGACCGCGTGGCCGCCACACCAGGTCGCGGCCTCGGCCTCACGGGACCACCGCGTCCTCCTCCCCACCGCCGGCCGGCTGGTTCCCGTTCCCGTTCCCCACCCCCGGCTCCAGCACCGCGTAGGCGCGGGCCCGGAGGTCGACGCCCAGGCGCGAGATGGCGACCTCCACCGAGGCCGTGTCCCCTTCCCGGTGAACGGTCCATCGGGCCCCTTGCGGCGCGATCGCCTCGACCACGCCCTGCACGCGTGCGTCGTCACCGCGGGCGACCAGCCGGGCGGCTTCACGCGCCGCGTCGGTGCACCGCACCTGCCCGACGACCGCCATCACGGCGGCGACGCCCAGCGCCAGGACGGCGACCAACCCGCAGACCGCCACCGCCGCTTCGACCGTCACCCCGCCCCGGTCGTCCCCGAGCACGCCCCCGTCGTCCCTGAGCGCACTTCGGTCGTCGCCCGGCACGCTCCGGCCGCGCCTCACACGTCCACCGTGAACGCCCGTTGCAGCAAGTCCTGGAGGAAGCCCAGCGCCCAGCCGCCGCTCAGCAGCGAGTACAGGAGCAGTCCGAACGCGGCGGCGGCGAGCGTGCCGATCGCGTACTCCACCGTGGACATCCCGCTGTCGTCCAACACCTTTGCCCTGCCGACCAACATCTTCCACTCCTCCATCTACTGTGGACTGTCACCAGTTACCGCTCACGCCGCTGACGATGCCGATCACCACCGGCACGACGCCCAGGCACAGGAACGCGGGCAGGAAGCACAGCGCCAGCGGCCCCGCCACGAGCACGGCGGCGCGTTGTGCCCGTGCCTCGGCCTGGTCGGCCACCTTCGCCCGCGCCTCCGTCGCCAGGTCCGCCGCGGCACCGGCCAGTGCCGCGCCCGACCGGGCC